>CAZOFM010000038.1:0-1669 GCA_964579255.1 uncultured Candidatus Peribacteria bacterium | reverse complement strand
ATATAGCAGTTCATCCATAAATCAATCCTGATCAAATTCCATATTTCAACTCTAATCTTCTTCTTTGAGTTCTAAAGTTTGCCATAGATCTACTATAGTCTGTAGCTAAATCACCTGTTAGTGTAGTATAATCAGAAGTTAATCTTAAATCTCCCATACTCATTGGTGTCCTTCCTGGAGTACGGTTAAACTTTTCAAGTCATTGGACAATAGAATTATACAAACCCCTCATATCTTGCTCTACTTTATTTCTATCTTGAGAAGCAACAAAGTTATGTCAAATCTCTTTATAATAATCCACTCTTGCTAATCATGACACAAGATTATTATATAAAGCCGCTTCTTCTGTTGCATCTAAATTTTCTGAAATACGGACAAATCTGTTTATAGAATTAGTCAAATCGACCGTATCTGCGATATTCCTTTGAGTTGAATTTTGGTAAAGATTACGCTGTCTCTTTGCTTTATGTCTCCTCCAAGTTCACCAAGGCGCAGAACTAACTGCATCTCTGATATTTTTCATTGCATCTTGCTCTGCATTCAAACCATGAGTAAGACGTTTTTCTTGTCACTTTTGCTCTTTTGTATAATGAGAGGCCTTTTTAGCTGCTGTTGTCATTCCGATCTTTGTCGCTAACAAACCGGTAGCTGTTGCAGCTCATACAACTCATCATATCGCTCATCATAATGTAAGAATCCCAGCTCCTGCTAATACACTTGATCATATTGTCAAATATGGATATTTATCCATCAATGCACCAAATTTATACCAGAATCATTTTTCTTTATCTCTATTGTCTATTTCATAAGCTCCTGTTGTATTATCCAAAAGTTGTAATTGCATTTGAAGAGTTTTTACATCCTCTTTGAATACTCATTTTTGATGATTAACAATTCTAGTAATTTCTAATGGATCGTTGATTTGATCTATAATTTTTGTAATAAAGTCTGGATAATTTTTTTGAGTTTTATTAAAATACTCATTTGTCACTCTATCTAATTCAGATCTGAATGTGGTAGGATTATAGGTGGAAAGTAAGCCGTCCACATCATTTAATAACTTATATGTATCCTTTTCATTTTTTAGTTTTAAAAGGATATTAGAGGCCAAATAATCCATATTACCACTACCAACAATAGATGTTACAGTAGAATCTAAACGTAAAATTTTATTAAATTCTCTTTCAAAATCTCTTTCATCCATATTAGTAAGTAGAAAGTTTTTACACAAAATATCTATATTTGGATTGTGATGATTGACAAGTCTACGTGAAATTCATCCTAATCGATTTCCATCTTCAGACTCCATTTCATGCCTATCTGAGGCTAAGACCACATCTTCACGCAACAAATCAACTTTTCATTTAACGGACGCTAAATCTGCATTTCTTCTTTTTTTTCTACGAACAGATCTAAGTAAATATGTTTGCAATCTTTTTCAGAACTTTCGAGATTTTGTATCGAATAATTTTAATTTCCCCAGTGCTTCATAGTCAAGCCTAGCTAACTCCTCAGCCTTATAATTTGCATCTTCCAAATGCACATTCTCTACATTTGAAATTGTAGCTGTTCGCTCTTTTTTCTTTGTTGGAGGAATTGGATTTGGATCTGGCTTTGGAATATGAGGAGGAAGTTCTGGAACTGGTGAGTGAAGAAGCTCCTCTGGATA
>CAZOFM010000037.1:5487-8516 GCA_964579255.1 uncultured Candidatus Peribacteria bacterium | reverse complement strand
CATCCTGCTGCCGGTCTAATTTCCAAATAAATATTTTTGTCATCATTTGGATCTTTGGGCAAAAGCGCAATTTTGATACGGTGCTCCAAATCTTCTATTTGCTGTTCTCAATCTTTTAGTTCTTCTTCTGCCATTTCTAGAATATCTGGATCTTTTTCATTATTCAAAATTTCTTTTGCTTCTTTTAATTGATTTGTATGTTTTTTATAGGCAATAGAAAGATCGTACAATTCTTTCAAATTTGATAATTCTCTATTGAGTGCGATATATTTTTGCATATCAGCCATTATATCTGGATCCATAGATTGTTCTTGTAATTGTAGATATTTTTTTTCTATGTTTTGTAGTTTGTCCAACATTTGATTTAATTATTTATTAAAGTGGTTTTGATTTCATCGTAATTTCGGTTTTCCCCTTATAAATTTAGTAAAACACCTGTCATAATATTACAAAAAAGAAGTCCAATATCCAGTTGCTTACTGTATTCAAGAAATTTCCTACAACTCATCTTCCAGGCCCTAATATTATGATCAAGAAAAATATCGAGATATACATTGTATATTGTTCTATCAATTCTCCTAGTTTCCAAGAAATCATTTTTACCAATCTAAATCAATCAAGTGGAGGAATTGGTAGCATATTAAAAATAGCCAAAGTCACATTTATTTTTGCAAACAATATCCAGAAATAGATAAAAGGCTCAGAAGCATCAATATAGCTCCCAAGAGAACCGAATTTTGTGGATAAAATAATAAACAATACCCCCAAAAAAGCCAAAACAATATTCGTTGCAGGTCAGGCAAGAGCTACCATCAATTCTCATACACGACGATTTTTGTAATAACCAGGATTGATTTGTACTGGTTTCCCTCGTCCAAAATGTATCAAAAAAATCATTACAAATCCCACAGGATCTATGTGTTTCAATGGATTTGGCGTCAATCTTCATTGTAATTTTGGGGTAGGATCTCCAAGTTTGTGAGAAGCATAGGCGTGTGCATATTCATGCAATCCAATAGAAATCGCCAAAATAATAGCTAACTGTATAATTTCAAAAATACTAAACATTTTGTTATTTACAAAAAATAATTAATCTGAATTTATTTAATCATAATATTCTTCATCATCATAATAGTCTTCATTGTCTGTTTGGTCTACTGTTTTCGTATATTTTATATTCAGCGCATCTTTGATAAACATTGAGAAGTTGTCCCGATTCCATACTTTTTTACCATCTATATGTACAGTACTTACCAACTTCAAGTCTTTATAAATCATTTCTCTCCAGTTGTAGTCATATAAATCCAAAGTATCTCATTCCTCAGGAAACATTTTTTCTGCAACATTTGATTTTACTTGCATTGGAATAAATGTCTTTCATAGTATGACAAACGGCATATCTTTGGAATAAATATCGTTTATTTCTTTTAGAACTTTGTGATCAGCTTTTTGACTATATTGAGAAAGTAAAGATGTCAGCTTGGTATTTTGGTATTGAGATGGATTGGATACAGCACTATTTGTGGCGAATAGTTTGGTCATATCGGTTTTGAGTCACATATCTATCGTATTTATCATAATATCGTAATCTCCGAGCAATAATCTTCACTCTAATTCCTCGTGAGTTGTAATTTTTTCAAATTGGAAATAATCAATTACATCAAAATTTTTGAATATTGCTTTGAGGTTTCAAACGACTTTATCATAAATATCAGAATCATAATATATTATTGAAATTGGAGCAGAATTTTCTGTGATTTTTGTATCTTCTTCTACGAGATTATAAATATCTATTGTTGCTAGTGTAATTTTTTTATTATTTTTTCGTCACAAAATCGTGTATTTATTTAATCAAGTCCCAAAAGTTTGCGCATTTTTTCCAAATGAAAAGGTGGCTTTTTTGTCTTTACTAGAATAAGAAGATGCCGAAATTAATTTCTGATTGTATTCCATACCAATTCTATCATAGCTAGTATCAAATGTAATATTAAATCAGCTTTTTAGAATTTCTTCTTCTGTATAAAAAACAAATTTCTTATTTTCTCATTTTATTGAAATATCTGTGTTTAATTCTTTGATTCCACTATCAATTAAATCTTTTTTGATCACGGTATTTGCTTCATAATTCGTATCTAAGTAATCTTTGATATTCAGTCAGGTAGATAGAAATGTGTCAAACAATCCGTCATCATTTTTAATCAAATAATCAGTATATCCTGTGCTATAAAAATTGCGTTTGATCAATCCACCCAAAGCTCTTCTATTTCTTACCAAAAGCTTATTGGATTTTGTATTAAAAAACACGCTCACAATTTTGTTTGTCTGTATCTGGTGTTGTTCGTATCCAGGGAATGTTTTTTCTCATAAATACACATCTACTATTGAGTTTTTTTTGTCAGCAATAGAATCTTCAAAATTCTGAAACGATAGATGATTCTTGATTTGATAAAAGTTTAAATTTGTATCAGGACAATTTACTAAATTAAAAATCAGACTATATTGATCACTGGTTTGAGAGACAATGTTTGCACAGTTTGTATAGGTAGGTTTCATTGAAAACACATCTCTATAACTTTGGAAATCAAAATCTTTGAGTATATGGTTAGGTAAAATATGTTGAGTAAAAAACAACTTGTTATCTACAGAATCTGTTGGGAAAACGATTTTGATACTAGAATCTTGTTCTTGCGATATTTGTAATTCTTTGTAAGTGCTTAGGTTTTTGATTCATCGTTTGTTTTTTACTACGATATCTTGGTATGTAAATAATACATCATCAATTGATAGGGGAGTCCCGTCAGACCGAATGGTTCCAGGATGTATATTTACAAAAAAGGTTTTATTATCTTTGCTTGTAATTTGACATAAGTCTTCTGAGAATTCTATTCATTTGTTGCTAATAGAATGTTTGAGACATCAGTTAAACAGTAGCCCTTGATAAAAAAAACTCTGTCAGTCATTGCGAAGATATGGTAGATATGATGTATTATCAAAAATTCCTTCCACGAAGGTTCCTCATTTTGTGTTTT
>CAZOFM010000037.1:0-5477 GCA_964579255.1 uncultured Candidatus Peribacteria bacterium | reverse complement strand
CCATACATATTTATATCACAAGAAAATACTACTGATCGTCCACAAAATTATTGTAATAAAAAACGCATATCTCACAATTCTTTTGATATGATGTTTTTCCAAAAATGCCATAAAATTAATTACTATAAGGTAAAAGCAAAGAGCTTATCAAAAATACAATTCAGGCAATAGTTGCCACTTTTTTCACCTTTCATTCTAATGATTTTTTGCTTCCATATTCGTTTCCTCCAGCTAGTCATCCAATTCACATTCCAATTCATCATTTTGGAGACATTAAGAGAGTTGCTCCAACAAAGGCAATTCAAGATAAAACTAGGAGGATTATCAGAAAAGTACGCATCAACTAAGTTTCAAAAAATAAAAAATGCATGATTTACAGCATACATTTTTTATATATAAAATCAATTGAAAATGTTAATTTATAATCAAGAAGTTTGTAATAATATATCCTGCACCAATAATTATTATTCATATAAATATATATAGAAGACTATTTTTTATTTTTTTCATAGAATCTGGACTATCTGGCTTGAGTAATAATTGGAATGCTTGCACCAAAACCATAATCAAAATTACCAATGCAGCCAATCCCATTGCCCAATTTATTATTTCATACAAGATTGGTAGATTTTTGTTGCTCAAAATTCAGCCTCCAATTTCTCATAAATTGCTTACATTTTTGACAACATCGCTTTGTCTACCATAAATAAATTCTACTGCTTGTTTTGCTGCTATAATTACAAACATTCATATTACATTTCGAGCTATTATTGTTCCTGCTTTTTTCTTGGTTTCTGAGCTATCTGCAAAAATAAATGTGATTGTACGAGCCGCTAAGACCACAAACAAGACTCCCAAGGATAAGTATATCGCCATTTTTATAAAAGGGAATGCTATTTTTTCATAAATTTTTTGAGCAATCTCATGTCCTTGTATGTCTCAATATCATAGATCTCAGGTGGCAAATATATCGCTATAGAGAGTGTTGGATATAAACTTAGCACTCATAATTACTATAATTCACATAAGTCAGTAGGTAATGTATTTTACTCAATCTCCAATTGCTTTTTCGTCACTAGAAAACAATAATTTATAAAATCCTAATAAAGCAATTAATATTCCTAGAGTTATTATCAAAGGCACCAAAACATTCATTACTTTATTAATAATAAAATCTTTAACTCCTTCTGCTCATATTAATACTTCGGGTGCATCTATGTTGTCTTTGATGCTATCAATAGCTCTATTCATTGCTATATCGAATCTTTTTGCATCTTCCACAGAAAAGGTTTGAGTTCGCTTATTGTTATCTATATTTATTTCTCAATTAAAAGCTGCTAACTCGCATTCTACTTCCTTATCTCACAAAGATTGAGTAAACAAATCTTTTAGTAAAAGGCTTTGAGTTATTGATGTTCCAGGATTTATAGTCAATTCTTTGATAGTTTCTGATTGATAAATTATAAGTTTTGATCCATCTTTCATTTTCCAATTACAGGTCAAAAATCATTTTTTTAAATTAGCACCCACAGCTATGTTCTTTCACATATTTTTGATTGTTGCTTGTAGGGCTGGGCTTGAATATTGGGCAATTTTATCTCATCCGGCACTTTTTATATTCAATACAAGATCTACTCAATCTACTAATCAACCAATTTCTTCACATCATAGATATTTGAAAACTTGCCGATTTCATACAATATTTCAGTTGTTGCAAGAAAGCATGGTAGACACTTGTTCACAAGTTTTTGGGTATTGTACTTGTTGTTCTGAATATGCTGCAATTGTATCTCCATGATCTATAATTGTATTTCATATATTACAAGCCATAGCTTCTCAATCTACACAAGATTCAAAAGGATATTTATTAAAGTCTCATACAAAAACTCAATCATTACAAGAAAATTGAAGTCAGACTTGTTCACAAGTTTGGGGAAAATCAGTATTTGGTTTGGAATAAAACATTTGGTTCCATTCGTGAGGATAACTTGTTCCATCTTTGACACATTCTTTGTTTCATTCTTGAGCAGATACTGAAAAAAATGGCAAAGTTGCGAATGCTATAATTCAAATAATGTACAGAAATCTTTTTTTCATTTTCATTTTTATTTTTTAAGTTTTAAAGTTTTAGCTATTTTTGATATTAAGCTTTGTATTTCGTGAATTATTGGAAGTGAAGGAGCGCGATTTCGTATAAATATCATTGTCAAATATCTACTCAAAAACAAAGCTACTCCCAACATTCACAAGGCAGGAATCCTTCCCAAATCTATCTGCCATAATATAATAATCATAATTATAAATCAGATTCAATATTGTACTTGTATTGTTCTTGTTTTTTTGATGTCGTATATATATTGGTATTCTTTTTTATGTTTATTGACCAAACTTTTCCATCATTCTTTTGTATAATTGTTTTGAAAGATAAAAAGCACAGATCATCGAACATATGCCCAAATTTCTTCTGGATTTTTATAGAAAAGTTTGGAAATTTTTTCTTTTGTTTTTTGTGGTATTATATCCAAACCACCAATCAACATCACAACTCTCACTACAATTATTATAGCAATGATTATTATAGGGATGTCGTATGCCAAAAAAGAAAATACTGTAAATAATGCCCACAAAATCATAGATTCTTTCAAATATATATTTGGATCATCAAATTTGTGTTGATTATATCGTAAATAAATAGAATATCCTGGAATATAATACAAAAGTAGATTTATTTTGTCAGATTTTCCTAATTTTGAATTTGTTTTTGATTTTAAATTTATTGGATATTCTGCAATTGCAGCGATACTTCAGCCAATTATCATAAAAACAAGAATTCAGATTAATATTTGATAGCTTGTAATTAAAAAATCGCTTGGATTGTAATAGGCAGATAGCCCTACAATTGCTGTAATTCATAATACAATAATATTGATCCATCCCAGAGAAATAAAGGATTGTACAAAGTTTTTTTCATCTTGATTTAGCTCGTTTTCACTTTTGTTTAATCGACTTTTGATAAACGGAGCAAAAAACATCAAAGATGCTATGCTTAATTGTATTTTTGTTGAATTATCGCTTTTTTTCATTTATTTTATTTAGATTTAAATTATTCCACATCTGTAGTAATAAACGCGGCCTCTTCTGGAGATGCCAAAATTTTGACTCAAACATGTTGTTGTCCCGCAAAAATCAATCATTCTCAAACTCCGCAGGATACAAGCCTTCTTTGTTCTGCTTCAGATAATCCTAGTAAATCATTCAGAGATTTTATGGATGTAGTAGATTGTTTGAGAAGGACTTGGAGAGCAGAGTTGGATAGAATAGGTTTTCCATATTTACTTCTTACAAAATCTTCTATATCTTGAGATATTGTTGTAATTCATAATCCATATTTTCTCGCTCTTTTGATTAGTCCAAACAGGAATTCAGCGGAAGTTTCATGTTGTAGCATAATCCAGGCCTCATCACATATCAACAATCTTTTTTTCTTTTGAGCTCTTACTTTAGTCCATATAAAGTTTAGTACATTAAACATTGCAGGAGTCTTCAAAACCTCTTCCAGATCTCTAATACTAAAAACGGTCATAGCATTATTTATATCTACATTTGTATAGTTAATGAAAAGTTTCCCAAAAGTTCCAGTTACATATTTACTAAGTCTAAGAGAAATTTTTTCTCATCCCTCCATTCCATCCAATACATTCATTAAATCTTCCATCAGTGGGGCTTGTTTTCATTCATAAGATAATGCATCAAAGGAAAATCACTTTAATCAATATGTGCTTTGTAGCGCTTTATCCAAAATAGCTTCCTCTTCTACCTCTAAATCTCAAATCAATAGTTTAATCAATCAAATTAAGGTCATAATCTGACTTCTCAAGAGATCTCATTTTCCATATTCAATATCACTAATTTGTGGAGGAATATCAAAAGGATTAATAAATTGTTGAGAACTGGTCGCAATATTTACATAAGTTCCTCCTGTTTTTTCTGCTAGAGCTTGATATTCATTTTCTGGATCAATAATGATAATATCTATTCCATTTAGTAAATATCTCAAGACTTTCAGCTTTACTGTAAAAGATTTACCGGCTCCAGATGTCGCAAGTACACAGCTGTTCATGTTTGGTAATTTGGAATTGAATCTATCAAAAATTACTAATCATCAAGTATGTTGGTTTATTCAATACAAAATTCCAGTATCGCTTATCATATCATTTGATATAAATGGAAAACTTCCAGCCAGTGAAGAAGTTACACTACTTCTACTAATTCACAAATCATCTATACACAATGGTAATGTACTAGAAAATCATTCATCCATTCTTTGTGTTGCATTTTTTACTTTTATTCAGTATCCAGATATTTTTTGTTCAATTTTTTTTCATTCTTCTTTGAGTTTGTCTTCATTTTCTTCGTATATATTTATGTAATATGAAGTTTCAAAATATCTCTCTTCTCTAGTTGTTAGTTTTTCTCTAATCATTTCCACATCTCTATACTGTTGTTCTACTTCAGTATCTAGTGTAATTCATTTTTCCATAGCATCTTTGATTTCAGCTTTGAGCTGAGTTGCTCTAGTTTTTAACATTGATTGTATCGCAGCATCATCTTCTGGATAGATAAACCAACTCATATCTCGTTTTGCATGATAACTCAAAATATCTCTTGTCCAGAGAGCATCAATATAAGATGGATAGCTTTGCACATAATAACTTTTCCCCAATAATCCAGAAACATTAAAGTGATTTGGCTTATGTTCCCAAAAGGAAGGAGCAATATGTGATTTATAATCATTTATTACAGATATATATTGTTTTTCTGTTTCCAGAATATATCTTCTAAGTTTGGAAGTAAGTTTGCTATCACTATATTCCTCATCTGGTAATTCCAATAAATATCTCACTTGGTCCTTTAGTTCTTTATCTTTGATGTTTACATTTTCTATGTTTTGTGGTTTATTTGTTGTTTCTCATTGTTTTGCTGCTGCACTAGGAAACAATGCTCCAAAAAAATTATCAAATAATCCAGAAAGTCACTTTTTCTTTGCTGGAGCTGTGCTTTCTTGTATTTGATAAATTGGTTTTCAGCCATTTGGAATTTGTTGGCTATAATTCGTGTCAAATATTAGATCTTGAACAGTATTCATTCACTTATTAAAAATATAAATTTACTCTATTCAATTATATTCAAAATTTGATAAATATCAAAAAGGATAAACTGCTTCTGTCTATTTTGATTTGACTTTGTTCATAGATTATATATAAGCATGTGAACTAAAACCAAATTATTATGGAAAAAGAATTTGTTATATTTCCTGGAGCTGATTTAGACTATGATTCCTGGGATTTGGCCAGAGGTAGCTCTTTATCAGAAGAGAGTCTTGGTAAGGATTTTGCAAAAACAATCAAAAATTCCTTATCTTTTGGATCTATGATTTGTGTATCTACAAGGGATAAGATTAAATTTTTTACTTTGTC
>CAZOFM010000036.1:8430-8721 GCA_964579255.1 uncultured Candidatus Peribacteria bacterium | reverse complement strand
ATTGCCAACTCAAATCCATTTGCAAACGATACCAACGTTAAAATCTAAGCAGTCATTGTCCTATTTTGTCATTCCGGATTTGTTGCGAAGCTACAGCCGGAATCTTACCTCAATTCTCAATTATACATTATAAATTAGATCATTTAGTTCTTACACACAAAAAAAATGCCTCTTATTGAACCACAACGATGAATTCAACTAATGACAAGCTTTCATCAACAAATAATGCAATCTGAATTTTGGTCGGCGGTAGTACCTGTATTGGCAGACATTTTTGTCTTTACATATCCA
>CAZOFM010000036.1:0-8420 GCA_964579255.1 uncultured Candidatus Peribacteria bacterium | reverse complement strand
CCATTGTTTTTGGTGGCACTTTATAGTGCTTGATGGATAAAAAAAGAAATAAGATACAAAGTTGCCTCGCTCTGGATTTTTATCGCTGTGCTTTTCAGCACAATGACAAATATACTAATCCAAGTATTCTTCCAAAAATCCAGACCAAATATCCTACTCGGACTATCGGATCAAAAATCTGAAACCATCTTACATAGTTTTTTACCTTCCAGTAGTTTCCCGAGCGATCACGCAGTAGTTTCTATGAGTATAGCCGTAGCCACTTTGCTCCGATGAATAGAAAAAAAAGATAAAAAGTTTCTGATTTTTGGAATAATTTTGTTGTCTTTTAGTTTGATAATGAGTATTTCGAGAGTGGGGATTGCAGTTCATCGACCTACAGATATTATTGGATGATTTCTTGTATGAGCGACGATTCCATTGATTTTATCTTACAAAAAAATCCTCTCATTCTCAGAAAGGATTCTATGATATATCGCAAAAAAGATTTAAATTTCTAATTAAGATATAGAGACGCGATTAATCGCGTCTCTATGAAATATTTTCTAATAATTATTTATCTCATTCTAGATTGTCGATTCACCTCTCCCCATTTTTAGAATTTTCTACTGGAGGAAAAGCATTAGACAAATTATTCTCCGTAATTACATATTGGAATTTTCATTCTCACTTGGATCAACCCATAAGATATGCTGTCAAAAACTTTGCATAATCTTTTTCTGTTTGGATTCCAGATGGTGTAGAATTACCCGTAAGGTCATGTTTTGCCGCTCCATCTTTTTTCCTCTCTTGACCTTGTTTAATCAATTCAGTATTTGCATTAATTACAGCTGACTGTATTCTTGCGTCTTGCAAAATCATTTTGAGAGTATCTGCAGTTATATTTGGATTTACTTTAAATCATCATTGAGCATCAGTAACAAATACCTCGTTATGATTTACGACAATATAGTTTCAATTCGCATCTTTTAATGGATTTCATTTTGCATCTTGAATTTTTATCACAGCACCCTCTTCTACAAGAGCAGATAAAACTTTTGGATCCAAAAGATCTCATTGATTTGCTAAGTTTGCAGCTAACGAATCCATTTTACTACTACCACTGCTTTGTGTTAGATAAAGGTTTTTAATAACCTTTCCTAATCATTCATTATATTTTTGTATTCAATCATTTATATTAATTTCATTCTCTTCATCAAAACCATTAAAGTTATCTTCATTATTCAAAAACTTCATTTGATCCCCAGAAAGAGAATAGTTTTTTTTGAATTGTTCATTGATTTCATTTACTATTGCTCCACTCTTATCTCGTTTGCTTACCCATTTCAAAAAGTTTCACTTCCCTCCAAACATAGAATCTATCAAAGATAGAATCATTTTTCCCACTGGATGTTCAAACAAAACTTTTGCATATTCTCCTATCCTTTCTTGGAAAGTTTTTGGAGGAGTCATTTTTGTTAACTGAGAAGAAAGAGAAAAAACTTTGATAGCCATTTCTTTTTCTGCCTCACTCCCATTTTCCAACCATCATTTTTTAATTATAAAATTTTGAAGTTTTTGATAATTTTTCGAAACTGACTCATCTGTTTTTCACAATCTATTTTTATGGAAACTACCCCCTTCAAAAATTCAATTAATCGCTGTCTGTATAAGATATTCATGTGTATCAGATTTTTCCAAAATCACATCCACTAAAGCATCCAAAAACCTTCAATCTAATTTATCCACAGCACCAAAAATCTTTGGTAAATTAGCATTAATTTTGTCTGTTTCCTGTCCAGATAACCAAATTTCGAACGCTCCAGATCATCGTTTTTCAAATACAGATAAGTCAAGGGATTTGTCATCTAATTTTATAGCATTTGCATCTTTAAAAAGATCATTTTTACTATCATCACCTTTATCAAGTTCTTCTTGAAATCTATCAGCTCTGAGAGTGTTCAAAATCTCGTCCTCTCCAAAAGCTATAACAATACTTTCTATTTTAGGTGATTCTGTAAGTAGTCAAGTTGTCGTAAGTATTTCTTGTTCTACATAGCGACCACTTTGTAATAAATAAACTTTATCTACAGTTTTTGGATTGTGATCATCCAAAGTATAAAAAATATTATTATCTTTCTGCTTATATAATAGCTTATCACCAATTTTCGCAGTTACTTGAATCAACTTTGTCCCAGCAGGATAAAGATTTTGCAAATCACCATTATCATTTTTTCCATCTCAGACAATTATAAAATTAGCTTCTCTTGTCAAACCAGAAATTTTAGGAAAAGCACTTTCTGAATATTCAGCGATTCTAGCCCCAAAAGATCAATCGTTTAAATTTTCTTGTAATTCTACAGGATTACTTTTCTTATAGTCCTCCAAAAAACATTGATCAAAAGCTTGTTCATATTCTGCTTTTTCAAAAGATTCAGCATCCAAAGGTTTGCTTAAATAATTACTTGTATCTATATTTTTATCAGATTTTTGTGACTTTAAAACATTCACAGCATCTCTAACTTTCATAAGATTTAACTTTAAACTTTTAATTATATTCTCTGATGGCTTTATATCTGCATCATTAAGTATTCTCAAGTTTAAGTCTAAACGATCAATTTTATCTTGAAAAACATTTTTTTGTCCTCAATTGAATTCTGAAATTTTAAAAAATTCCTCTAAAGATTCTTTTAAATCTTTAGAAAGTTTTTGTGAGTTAAAATTTTTTTTTGTAATATTCAAAACTTTCAAATCAGCATCTAATTCATCTTTCTCTTTCTTTAATCTATTTGCTTCTATCTGTAAATCAATGTAGGTTATTTGCTTTAATAACCCACTTTCTGGATCTAATTGTCTCACTAATTCTTCATAAACATCTAACCCATTTTTATCATTTTTTTCAATCATATCTTTCAATCATAGTTCTATTCATAATAAAATCTTATTTACTAAATCAGATTTATTTTTAAGTAAATCAAGATTGTTCCTTGTTTTCTTTTTACTAGTAATTTCTTTACCCAAAAACTCATTAAGCTCTTTAGCTTCTGCTGGACTTACTTTATTATCGTCTAAAATTCTTTTATCTATATCATTAATTTTATTCAATCCTCCTAGAGTCATCTCAAATAAGTTAAAAAATTAAATATCAGCCAAAAGCTGATCCAAGTCAGATTCTGTCATCTGATGTTCTGCCTCCTTTGCTCTAAGTTTTTGCAAAATTTCCTGACTTCTAAGCAATGATTTTTGTGCCTCTTCATTCAATTCCAATTTTATCGCTTCAGCAAAAAATTCCTGCAAAGCATCTATGGTAGAATCATCCAAATGGTTGTTTTCTATCAACAACTTCAATCATCTAGCCATAGCCCATTTTTGCTCCAAAGCATTCAACAACCTCAACACATAATCTTTTTTGCTCATTTTATATCAAGAAATAAAATTTATTTTACAAACTAGCAATCAATTGCTCTAATCTCATCAAGTCTGCCTGCTCTGCCTGTTTGGAAACGTTTTCTTTTATTTTGATCTGATTCAAAGTCTCCATCAAAGCCAGCCCTTTATCATTTGCCTGAGATTTTAATGTGATGTCCACAGCTTTTACAAATTCATCATACAAATAATTTATATAATTCTGATCATCATTCGCAGTCAGATATTCTCTAACTTCCTGTTCTTTATTCCAATGTCATTTCACTTTATCTAGTACTTTAAATACATATTCTCTTTTGGTCATTATCAATATTTATAAATAAAATTTATTTAGATGCTAATAATCCCTCATCATCTAAATCCCTAGGATCACCAGCTTTTTCATTTTTCTCTACTCTTGCTACATAAGAATCTTTTCACTTCCTATCAATATCATACAGTTGCTCAATGGCAAACATAGAATCTCCATATTTTTTATTTAAAAAATCCAAACGCGGTTTTAATTCTCTATTTCAATCTTTTTTTTCCAACACATCAGAATAATCTTTAAATACTTCTGAAGCATCCATACTTATAGAATTCATTTTTAATCATTTATCAGAAAAAGTTTCTTTATATCTTCTTTTACTAGCTGTCTTTCGTGGCCCATTTTTTATGTTTAATTTTCAATTTTCTCGCTTATAAAAAGTCCTTTTAATATAATAAGTATTTCATGATTCTATGCCTATTGGAATATTCAAACCATCTGTTAATCACTCCAAATCTTTATATTTTTCTGGGATTTCTATGTTTTCAAACATCAAATTATCTTCAAGAAGAATATCAATATCTGTGAATTTATAATTAATTTTTTGGATATCTGGAATATATTCTTTTCCACGCTTCAAATCAAAAGAAGCCATTCTATATGTTCCTTTTTCATCTTTTTCTGGGACAGATTTTACATCAAACTCTATCTTATCTTTTATATTTGAAATTGTTTCTTCTGGAAGCTGATTAAGTATCATCAAAGCTCTTTCCCAAGCCAAAGCATTATTACCTGTAGAAAGATCTGTTTCCACATTTATTCATTTTTCTGCCAAATTATCTGCTAAAGAGTTTACTCTAGATTTCAAATCATTAGTCAACGAAAGTGAATATCCATCAGCTCTTGCACGGATAATCAAAGAATCTCAATCTTTCAAATATCAGTCAATAAAATCACTAGTATTATCAACTTGTTCTGAAGACAAAAATTCAACCAATCATCTTCATTGATTTTTCAAAGAGACATCTAATTCATACAATTCCTGCTGAGTACCAACAATTGTTTCATTTATTTCAGCTCACATTTCTGAATTTTCTATAGATTGATCAATTTGTTCGAATTTTTCCATTATATTTTATCAATATATAAAACTTATTCTATTATAGTCCAAACCCTCAAAATTAGCAAACTTATACAAAAAATAAAATCAGATTTATTTGACTTTTTACTAAAATTGTTTACAATATGGATGTTTTATCTACGAAACAATTCCTATGAACATCAAAAATCAATTTAAAAAATGAGTAGCTGCTGCAACTATTGTAGGTGCAACTCTTTTACCCCTCAAATGAAATTCTCAAAATATAGAACAAACCACTGACAAGACAAAAAGTGAATTAGTAGAGAATAATCAAATAAATATAGAAAACATGAGTCATGAAGAAATTTCACATATTCCTGCATACAACTTGGATCTTGAAACCATTAAGAAACATTTATTAATAGAAATTAATCGCGTAAGAGATAGTCTTGGAGTCAAATCAGATCTAAAAATAAATGAAGAATTTAGTGAACATTGCCAGGAATTTGCAGAATATCTATCTACACAAAAAAGGATGTCACATAATGACAGTGACTGAAGAGATCTCAATAATAGGTTAAGGCATCATTGAATAAACTTACAAAATATAGCTGCGGTATGAGAAAATCTAGCTAGAACCTGAAAATCAATACATTTTGTTGTGCAATTACGATTAAATCATGTTAGTGATGCACATAGATGGACTCTATTATATGACTGATACTCAGAATTATGAATATGATATTACAAATGAGCTTGGGTAACTATTTATATAATGAAATATCCCTAAAAACTAGACAAAAGAGAAAGCATTTCTTTATCCGTAGACTCTGAGTTACCTGCAATTTCAAAAAGTTTTTTTAAAGATTCCAAGTCTTTGATCTCTCCAGTTCTTTTATTTCCAGAAACAATCCTTGCCGATCCTTGATAAGAATCTACAATGCTTCAGTCTTGATTTTCCATTTCTTTCTGCATTGCTTTGATTCCAGATTCTGTTTGATAATGAACAGAAAAGCGATCAATAGTATTCAAACTTCCAGTATTTACTATAATTTTATATCATTTGGTATCTTGTGAATTATAACGAAGAAGATTAGAAAATGATTCTTTTACAGTAGGAGATTTTATAGTCTTTTCTATTTCTTTAATATCTTTTGGATCTAATCATTGGATAAAATCTTTAGAGACCATTAATTCCGTTCTAAAGTTTTGTTGAAAAGCAAGAAGTTCAGACACTCATGAATCCATTTTTTTTACTGAATATATTGGTTCTTTGGCTAATTCTTGATAATCTAATGAAACTGAAACATTTTGATATTCTCTATATATTTGTTTTTCCAACTCTGCATTAATATTTGGATCTTGATAGTTGGAAATCACATCTTGATGAGTTAATCAGTTATAAAAGAAACCCGCTTCTTCCAAAACTTGAATCGTTGGGGGATATACAGGTCAAGATATTTCAGATTTGGCTTCTATTACTATATTATCTCATAAATATTCTTTAAGCAGTTTTTGCATATTTTCCGCTCTAGATTTAGCCAAACCTTCATTTCAATCCACTCATCTATATGGAATATTACTAGCCGAAGAATTTACAACAATATTAATAGAATCTGGATTTACATTAGGATTGTTTTTCAAAAGCTCCAATTGCATTCTCAGTTCTGACACTTTTTCATTAATTCACTCTATAGTTGCTGTATTCGAATCTTCAAAACTAGTATCTTTTGCAACAAACTCCCATCAAGTAGTTTTGATAGATTTATCTTCCAAATACTCTCTTTCTCAAGATTTTTCTGCTTTTATCGATCAGTTTTCTATTATATAGTCTGTACGTCAATTCTTCTCAATTTCTTGCTTTATCTTTGTTGGTAATGCATCCAAATCTGATTTAGTCAATCAAGTTTCTTCATCAAAAATAAATTCTTCAAGTCTAGCTTTAAGATTACTAGCACTTTCTTTCATAGCATACTCTATCTGTCTTGGTGTATCCAAGCTTTTGTTTTTAAATTTTCAAGGGAAAACCTCTATCAACAATTCTTTTACTTTAATCCAATCTTCTGACTCTTTACCAAAATCTGGTTTATTTATATAATCCAACATCAAATTATGTAATTTAACATCTGGCCCAATTTCTTTTGATTCAACTCACTCTATCTTAGATTTTTCACTTATTTCAGTTTGTTCTGGAGATGCAATGTTTTGTTCATTCACGGTTTTAGCTAATTTTTCTGCACTAGTTTTATCTAAATCCTCTAAATCTTTGGATAGAACCTCATTGTTATCCAAACTTTCTTGCCTTGTCTCTATATCTGGCATTTCATTATAATTTCCAACTTCCATTATAATTCATCAAAATATAAAACTTACTCCATTATAGTCCAAATTTTCAAAATTAGCAAACTTATACAAAAAATAGAATCAGATTTATTTGACTTTTACTTAAAAACACACTTAATATAATATCTAAAAATCAAATAATAAAAAAAAGCTATCTAGTAGATAACCAGATAGCCGAATGACTTCTGAGTCCGGCTACCTCTTAGATACTATGGAGGTTATAAAAAGGGTAACACGCGCCACTACCAATTTTATAGCCCCTATAATTTAGAGCAATAAGACAAAAATGCCAGACCCAAAAGTATATGCGCATTTTTCACTTGGGTAAGCTGCCAATGGGCGATATACATTTTGAATACAAATGTATAATTTTTTGTTTCATAAACATTCAAACTTTTTTTATCTTTTTATTTACAACTAGATAATAATATTTGCAATAAAAAAAACAAGAGCTAAGCACAAAAATACTCTAAACAATGGTTAGCACATCATACAAAAAACAACTTAAGGAGTATTGACAATAAACAAAAAAGTGGAGCAAGAACCCCACTTATAAAAAAACAAAATATTATAAACGATTAGAATTCCACAGTTGGAGCTACATCTGCCCCTTCATCTGCCTCAAAAAGATTTGCTTTATCAAAGTTAAACAATCCAGCTACAATATTTGTAGGGAAAGAGCGAATTCTCACATTATAATCTCTTACAGCATTATTGTAATTCATTCTTTCTACAGAAATTCTATTTTCTGTACCTTCCAATTGTACTGTCAAATCACGAAATGCCTCTATAGATTTGAGTTCTGGATAGTTTTCTGTAATCATCATTAATCTTCCAAGAGCATTTGATAATTCTCATTGAGCTTTTTGATATGTAGCCAATGCTTGTGCATCTTTGATATCAATATTGGTTTTCATCGCACTAGCTCTTGCCTCTACCACAGAAGTCAAAACCGACTGTTCTTGCGAAGCGGCTCATTTTACAGTATTTACCAAATTTGGTATAAGATCTGCTCTTCTTTGATAAACATTTTCTACTTGAGACCATGCAGTATTTACAGACTCATCCAAGCTAACCAAAGAGTTGTATTTACTTATAAATCGCAATCCAACTACTGCAATAATTCAAATAATAATCAATCACTTTTTTTTCATAATATATAAGATAAAAGTTAAAAACAAAATATTTATATACAATTTAAGCTATATTTCAACAAAAGCTATTTTCTTAATCTCCAGCTCATCATCCTCCGCTAAAACCTCATCCTCCACTAAATCCTCCTCCGCCAAAACCTCATCAACTTCCAAAACCTCATACTCCACCAAATCCTCATTTTCCAGGCAC
>CAZOFM010000035.1:0-8800 GCA_964579255.1 uncultured Candidatus Peribacteria bacterium | reverse complement strand
TTATTGATTTGTTTGTGAATTTTTTGATTAACATGAAAAGTATTGATATTTACTTGTAATTACTTATAATCTATTTATAAATCTAATCAAAAATAAAAAAATTAAACTATGAGCATTTTATTGTATTTAGGGGAGTGTGTAGCTCCCAAAGTATCAGAAATTGATGTGGCTGGAGTGGAAATGTTAGCCAAAGAAGTTATTTTGGAAACAAAAGATTCTGTGCGTTTAAAAATTTCTAATGCTAAATGTTATTATGGAGAGACTTATTTGTTTACTTTAACTCCAACAATGGCATTAGAATATAATGCATTAGTCGTTTTGAGAGATTTACTCAATTATTTCTCAGATCGATTCGGTTGTGGGATTGAGTTTGTTAAGCGGGATGTGGATTCTATATTCACTTTCTCTTTAAATTGATTTATTGGGGCGCTTTCGCCCCTTTTTTTATTTGTTGAAAAATAATTGATAATAAATATAACAATCTCAACTTTATTTTGTATAATTAATATGAAAAGAATCTGATTTTTATTATTATTTTTATTGTGATTTATTAGTCCAGTTTTGGCTCAATATTGAATGAATTTGGAAGATTTTTTGAATGTCTATGTGGCTGTTGTTTCCAAAAATGTAAATATTCCTGAATCTTATCATTATATTGATATAAAATACAAAAATATTGATTCTGATTCCAAAATTTATGAAAATTTACAGAAAGCAATATATTTGAATCTTTTTCCAAATGCTAAAACAGATTTACCAATCAATCAAAAACTTACAAAAAAGCAGGTTTTGAATATAGTTTCTCTTGGATTTGATGTGGAAACTTATTTTTATTGAAATGAAATTGCTGGTAAAGATTGGTTGTTTGATGTATTGTCGCAGGTAAGGGATTTGCAAATACCAAAACAAATTCCAGAAATCAAGCTGAAAGATGATATTACTAATAATCCATTGTTTATAGATGTATATAATATCCTCAAAACCCAGTATTTATGAGAGGCAAGTTTAAAATTTGAAGAGTTGTTGCATGGCACGATAAAATGATTGGTAGAAGCATTGAATGACCCCTATACTGCATTTTTTGCTCCGACAGAAGCTCAGAGTTTTGTTGATGATTTGCAATGAGAGTTTTATGGAATTGGAGCTTATGTAGAAATGAATAAACCATGAGAATTGATAATTGTTTCTCCAATCAAATGAAGTCCTGCAGAAAAAATTGGTTTAATTGGTTGAGATAGAATTTTACAAATAAACAATCAGGTTGTTGATGCTAAAATGTCTATTACTCAAGCTACTGTTTTGATTAAGTGACCTACCTGAACTACAGTCAGATTAAAAGTTTTGAGAGATGGAAAAATTCTTGATTTTGTGATTGTGAGGCAAAAAATTGTTATAGAAAATATAGATTACCAAATAGTTGTTAATTGAAATTCTAATGTTTGTGTTGTGTCTATAGTGGAATTTGATTTTGATACTGCAAAAGGATTTACAGATTTGATGCAAAAATTATCTGTCAAAAACTGCAAAAAATTTATATTTGACTTGAGGAATAACCCTTGATGATCACTAGATGAAGTTGTACAAATTTTGAATCATTTTGTTCCTAGCGGAGAAATTATCGCTACTATTAAATCAAATTTTATTACAGAACATATTGTGGCTTGGGATGATGTTTATCCCAAAATTTCATCTATACCTTTACGCATTTTAATCAACGAATGATCTGCTTCTGCCTCAGAAATTTTTGCATTGGTGTTGAAAGATTATGTAGCAGATACATTGTTGGTTTGACAAAAAACTTTTGGGAAATGATCTGTCCAAGAACTTGTAAATTATATAGATGGTAGTATGCTGAAATATACAATGGCAAAACGATATAGCTGAAAATCACAAACAAATATTGATTGAATTGGAATTTTACCAGACAAAATAATAAGTAATATTCCTAATGATTCGGAAGATTTGGTTTTGAAGCGAGCTATAGAAAATTAGTTAATAAATTTTTGGAAATCTTCTAGGTTATTAAAAGATTTATAAACAGAAGCAAATCTTACATAAGCAACTGGATCTATTTTTTTGAGAGAATCTACTATGTCATTTCAGATTTGTGTGGATGAAATTTCTTTTCATTCTATTGACCACTGATTTTCTAGATTATTCAAAAGAGTTTCTAATCTTTCATTATCCACATCTCTTTTTGCACAGGACAACAAAAGAGCTTTTTTGAGTTTTTGTCTGTCATACATTTCTTTGGTTCAATCTTTTTTGATGACCAATAATTCCGTGGTTCCTCTTCTTTCGAAAGTGGTAAATCTATTATTGCAAAATTCGCATTCTCTTCTGCGTTTGATCGTTTGTCATCATTCTGTCACTCTGGAATCTACAACTTTTGTGTCCATATTGTTACATTTTGGGCATTTCATAATTTAATATATATCAAAAATAAAAAATCAGAATATTATTTTGGTATAAAGAAGCGATTGTTGTAATAAGTCAGGTTTTTTAGATAGCCTTTGAATCGTAGATAATCTTCTTCTATAATTTGTTTTTTGATATCCAAAAGCTCTTTGTTTTTTGTAAATCGCTTTCGGTTTTCTATTCATAATCTCAAAAAATCTGGATTATCATCAATTTTGCTTATGTTTTGAATTAAATCTTGGTATTGAGCAAAAACATCATAAATTATTTCATTAAAAACTCAGATTTTATCATCTGATATATGGATTATATGTCTGTTGTATAAATTAATAAAGAATTTGAGATGCTTATCATCGAAATGTTGTTGAAGACTGTTGGCATATAATAAAAACCCGAAAAGTGTTTCTTTGTGTTGAGAATATATTTCTAATAAGGATTTGTTGTATATATTTTTTTGTTTATTTAACTTTTCTTTGCCAAGCTTGTAATATGTTTGAGCTACCCAAAAATTGACATTATATAAATTTTCTTTGATATGGTAAATATCGTTTTTGTCGATATGTTTTGTTAATTTTTGGATAAAATCTTTTTCTGGAAATAATAAATCCAAATCTTGATAAATTCTGGATATAAAGTCAGATTTTTTTAATTTTAATAACTGGCTAATATCTTTGGAAAAATGTTTTTTGAAAAGCTCTATTATTTTTTTGTTTTTATTATAAATTTTGATATCTTTGGGATTGATATCTTGTAATAAGATTGCCAAAGAATTTTCGTTGATTAGGCGTAAAATATTAAAGCTAGAATAACTTTTTTTGCTATTACTTTTGCTTGGTAAATAAAATCTTTGTCTACCTAATTTTACATTTTCTGAAATATATTTATAGTAAAAAATGTTTTTACCATAGCTATGTAATAAAGATCAATATGTTTGTAAGTCATTTTCATCCAAATTTAGGTAGTTATCATCTATGAGATAATTGATAAAATCTTTTTTGTATAACCTCAAAAAGAAATTATCTCATCTTCCAATCCAAAATCATCAGAGTAGAGTGATAAAGAAATTTAGAATTTTCTCCATGATTTTTGATTCTTTTTTGATTCTTTCTGGAATTTTAAAATTCTCTATATCTTCTCAATCATCAATTCGCGAGCCAGATTCTTCTATGTCATCTTCAAATAAATCGAATCATTCTTGTTTGAGAATGGATATTAAATATTTTTGAACTCCTGGGAAAAAGTTTTTTTTGTAATGTTTGTGGTCGCTGATATACAAAATAAAATCTCCCCATTTGGAGTCATCTTTCAAAAAACTTTTCATAAAATCATTTAGAATGTCTTTTTGAAACAACTTACTTATAACGACCTCTATCATTAATGACATGTTTGTATCCAAAAAAAGATATCTAATTAATATATCAGCTGGTAATATATTTTGTAAAACTTTATTATCCATTGCAGAAAAGGTTGTTCTACTGCTATTTGTTTTGATGTTGTCTGCGAATTTATCTATGATATCTTTTTCACTATCTTTGAAGTCGTCTCATAATAATCGTGTATAAAAATCTGCACTAGGAAACTTTTCGTAATGAAAAATCTGATTATATTTTTGGTAAGAATAAAATAGAAAGAAAAATAATTCTACTTGGGCTAATAACTTTTTTTTGATATCTTTCAAATTATTTTGATCTATTTTTTCTCCAGATTGTTTGAGTATAAACTCATAAAAATTAAAAAATAATTCGATAAACCAATTATAGTTTTTTTCCTTACTTTGGTATGGGAAATTTTTGATTTTTGCACTAAATACAAAAAATAGTAAATATACTGTATACAGAAAATGCAAAAACAAATTCTGATCTTTCTGTCCAAAACAATCTTTGCTATATATGCTTGCAATCAAACTTACAACATTTCAAACATTTGCAGGATTGAAAAATCTATATCAATTGATATTTGCACTGGCACAATAACCATAATAAAAATCTATATCTTTTTGTTTGATTTGTTTGTTTTCTCCGAACCCTATTTTGGCTTCAAAAGAATCTATTGCAATATCAAATAAATTTAATTTGTAATTTTCAACTATTTTTTTATTGATTACAGAAAAAAACTCTTTTGTAGATATAAAAGAAACAAACATACTTGCTGGATTTAATCCTTGGTTATTAGTTTGTTCTGGAAATAAAGAAATCAATAATCTTTTGAACAATTGCATACTTTTTTCAAAAATTAAATTTTATTTTCTATGTAATTTATATGTATTTCATATTGAGTTTTTTGTCGGGTTTGTGGGGGATTTGTCTCTATAATTATTTGTGGGTATCATTGGGAGTCTTCTTCTTGTCAGATAATTGTTCAACTAATTTGATCTATCTCTACAAACTCTCATATTTCTGTAGATAATCAAAGTCTATCAAATATATTTTTTGAAATGCGTTGTTGTCAATATCTATAATATTCGTCTTGATATGCGTCTTGAGGATCTAATTTTATAGAAAAAGTCTGATTTGTTTTTTTATTTTGTAGTGCTTTGTCTATTCATTTTATTATATCTCAATTTCATACAATAATTGTCATTGTTTGATTTTCAAAAATATCTCAATTTGTAAGCTTTCATGTGTATGTAATATTTACTGTGTCTCCAATCTGAATTTTTTCGCTATTGTTGCATCCAAAAATAAAAATAGTTGCAAACAAACTGATAATCAAAAAGATTCTTTTCATTTTTGTTTGTATTAAAGTGATAAAGTTGCTTTGATTTTATAAATTTGGAAACTTCTTTCAAGCTTTTTAGTTTTTTTTGATAAAAAGTTGTTGGTAGAAAAACTGTTTCCAGGATTCTTGTGGACTAGAAATTATTGTATCTCAAATATGTTTTTCTTCCTCTTTTGTGTCTTCATTTTCTATGTTTTGGATGCTTTGAAATTTTACAATATATTCTCTTGGCAAAAGAATGTTGTTTTCGTGTTTTAGGAAGAATTCAGAATATTCAGATTTTTCGTATGGAAGGAGAAAATTTTCAGTAAAAGCTAGCTCCAACCTCTGTTGTTGAGAATTGTATTCTGCTTCTTCAATTGCTAGTTTGATATTATTGTAATTTATAAACATTCTAGTTGCTGCCAAAATCAAGAAAATATCAAAAATTAACAAAATATATTTGCTACGAGTTGGATGTCTTAATAAAAGTTCTTTTACCTTGTTCATTTGGAGATTTATTTTAAAAACTATTATTTGCTTTATATTATATAGGAGAAATCATTTGAAAAAGCAAGAGATTTAATTAATTTTGAATAGTAATTTATACCATGAATATGATTTTATAAAGTAAATATTCAATATGTCTATTCGTAAGCTTCCAGAATATATTATTAATAGATTAAAAGCTTGAGAAATTGTGGAAAGACCTGCTTCTATTATCAAGGAATTGGTGGAAAATAGTTTGGATGCAGATTCAAATCATATAAAAATTACTGTGAATGATGGTGGGAAATCGCTAATTAGTGTAGAAGATAATTGAAGTGGAATAGAACTTTCTGATATGGATTTACTTTTAGAAAGATATGCTACCTCCAAAATCAATTGAGAGCATGATTTGAATAATTTGCAGAGTTATGGTTTTCGTGGTGAAGCTTTGGCTAGTATTGCAGAAGTAAGCAAGGTTTCTGTCATATCCAAGACGGCTTACGCCGAAATCGCGACAAAGCTTACAAAAATTCAAGAAAGTTTGGTAATGAATCATGTGCCGGTAGGATTTAAGCATTGAACGGTTGTTTCTGTGCAGGATTTGTTTTTTAATGTTCCTGCAAGGTTGAAATTTTTGAAATCCACTCAGACGGAATATTTCTATTGTTATAATTACTTTACTGAGATTTCTTTGTTTCATCATGACAAACATTTTACGCTTCTGAAAAATGACAAAATTGCATTTGATTTGCCACCTGTGGATTGATTGATGGATAGAGTTTTGCAAATTTGGAGAAAAGATTGGTCAAAACATTTGCATCCAGTAGAGTTTGAAATAGAGAATATCAAAATTCAATGAATTGTTTCTGATGCTTGATTGAGTTTTGGTTCTATGGAAAACATTAAGATTTTTGTAAATGGTAGACCGGTTGTGGATAGAGTAATTAGAAAGGCAGTTTTGGATGCTTATCATAGACAGATTACGCCTGGAGAATATCCATTTGCAATACTGATGTTGACGGTAGATCCTGCTTTTGTAGATGTCAATGTTCATCCCAAAAAATTGGAAGTGAAGTTTTTGGATTCAAACTTGGTTTTTTCTTTTGTACATGAATCAATCAAAAAAACCTTGGGATTCAATAAAATTACAACTACAGAACATTCTGTAAGCCAAAATTTTGATTACAACAAACAGGAAGAAAAATCTGATTCTCAATCTGCAGATTTATTTAATTCTGAGCAACTTTTTTCTTGAAAACTAGAATCTACAAATGTTTGATTTTCTCAGTCTACTACATGATTTTCCAACAAAAGTACCTCTATTTCTTATTTCAACGAACAAATTGGAAATTACAAAATAATCGGTCAAGTGTGGAATAAGTATATTGTAATTGCGAGTGCGGATTCTTTATTTTATGTGGATCAGCATGCTTTAGCAGAAAGAATTGCTTTTGAAAAAATGAAAAAATCCAACTGATATTTAAAATCAGAATTATTATTGAATCCATTGACTATAGAAATATGACTTAGACCTGATATTGAGCAAAAAATCGAAGAATTAAACGCTTTGTGATTTGACGCATCAATGATTTCTGAAAACAAAATTATAATTTATGCGGTTCCTCAGGTTTTTAGTATTTACAAAATAGATATAGAGCATTTGCTAGAACATGTTTTTGCCCTGGATGAAATTAGTTTTGATCATGTATTGGATACAATTTTTGCGACAAAGGCATGTAAAACTTCAATCAAGGCCTGAGATCCTTTGTCTTATGAGCAAATGGCAAAACTTTTACAAGATGGATTTGAGACGATAGAATGAATGTTTGTTTGTCAGCATTGAAGACCCTTTTTTGTGAAGATAGAGGAAAAATCAATAGATAAGTTTTTTGATAGATAAATATCTTGTATTTTTGTTTGGTATTCTTATTTATTAAGGGATGTTTTTATAAATTAATTGTTGTTGATGCAAAAAAAATTAGAAAAAGGAAAAGGTTCTTTTTATGATATAGAACTGGTTTTTACTACTGATGATTATGATAATTCCAAAGAAGCAGCTTTGAAGGTTTTCCAGAAAGATTTATCTTTGCCTGGATTTAGAAAATGATTTGTGCCATTAAACTTGGTAGAGGAGCAAATTCAACCAGAATATGTTTCTTTGACTATATATGAAAATTTGATTAATAAATGATTGCAAGCTATTGTTTCAGAAAATGCAGAAATCAAGTTTATTGGAGAACCATACGATGTCAAACAAGATAAAAAATGAGAAGATACGGTTGTGAAATTAAAATTGGATGTATTCCCAGATGTTGAGATCAAAAAAGATGGCTGGCAAAAACTTCCTATGAAGGAAATAAAAGTAAAAGTAGAAAAAAAGGAAATAGATGAGGCATTTTTGCGTCTTAGAAAAAATTATGCAGATTATAAAGATGTGGACGTGATGACACGCGATAGTATTGCAAAAGTTTCAATGTCTTTTTTGGATAAAGCTGGAAAGGAAATTGACAAATGAACTTTGTATGTTTGAGAGCCAGAATTTGAAGAATTCCCATTTTTTGTAGATAACTTTATTTCCAAAAAGAAATGAGAAGAATTCAAAGTAAAATATCAAGAAAAAGAACTTCCTCCTACAGTTCAAACAAAAAAAACTGACCTAAAACCCGTAGAAATAGCTTTTGTTTTGACAGATATCAAAGATGTTGTACTTCCAGAAATTAATGAAGAAATGTTGCTAAAATTGTTTGGAAAGGATTCTGAAGTAAAAAATGAGTCAGAATTATTAAATTTTATTGAAACTAGTATTTCAGAGCAAAAATTCAATACAGAACTTATCAATCAAATAGAGGAGTTTTTATCAAAAATTAGGGAAACTTATATGAGTGTAAATATTCCAAAAACCTTATTAGATCAAGAAACTCATGTGAGAATAGAAAGTTTGGAAAAGAGATTTGGATGAAAGGAGCAGATGGAAGCTTATTTGCAACAAATGTGAGAAGATAAAGCGAAGACTTTTGTAGAAGATATTTCATCTGCAGCCAAAGAAAGTTTGGAAAAATTCTTTATTTTGCAAAAAGTTGCTTCTGATTTGGAGTTGGATGTAAATTGGGAACAACCAGTAGATATGGAAATAGAAAACAAATTATACCAAAAGCTTTTAGCAAAAGAATCCAAGTCGACAGAAAAAAAATCAGAA
>CAZOFM010000034.1:0-8809 GCA_964579255.1 uncultured Candidatus Peribacteria bacterium | reverse complement strand
AATCTCATCTGATCAAGAAATATAGTCTCAAACTATTAGCTTTTCTTCTATTTCCTTGGAAAGCTGATTAACTTTTTCATCTGAGTCTACCTTGGTTTTGATAGAAACGATTGTAATATCTTGTTCTGCTTGAATCAAAACACTGGAATTTTGGTATTCGTTTTCTGCAAGATAATCTAATAAATCTGATTCTAATGCTTGATTGTCTAGTGTATTAGCAATGGAAAGTTTGATTCATCATGTAAATTCTTCTGAAAGTCTGATATTCATCAAAAAGAATAGCAACGCTCAGACAAATAAAACTCAAGCCGCGATCAATCGTAAATACGCTCTTTTGACAATTGAAAATCTCTTTGTCATTTTCTATAATAAAAAGTAAAAGTCAGCTTTTTTTATGGATTTTGGATTTCTTTTCAAGGGGGAGTAGTAAGAAAGTAATTTTTTGCAGAATCTTCTTGAGCTTTTTTCTTGCTAGAACCAAATCATTCTGATAATTTTTGATTTTGTAAATATAGCTCGGATTTGTAGGTTTCGACTGTTCATTTTTCATCTACTTTATATTCAAAATCCTGATAAACTGGTAATTCTTTGTGGATTTTTTGCAAATATTCTTGGACCATTGTTTTGTAGCTTTTGATTGGATCTTTTTGTATGCTGGATATTTTGGAAAAAATATAGCTCTGAATAAATTTCTCTGTCTCTTTTTCACCTATTTCCAAATATATAAATCACAATAAAGCTTCTAAGCAATCTGATAAAATTGAATTTTTTGTCCTTCAATGAACTCTTTCTTCTCATTTGCTTACAAAAATATGTTTATCAAGATTGATATCTTTTGCGACTTCAGCCAAAGTTTCTTCTCTGACCAAAGCTATTTTGTACAAAGTAAGGTCTGATTCTGAATACTCTGGAAAATGTATATATAATAATTTATTCGTAATTGCAGATAAAACTCAATCTCACAAAAATTCTAATCTTTCATTGTGAGCCAATAGTTGTTTGTAGTCTGCCGCAAATGATTTATGTATAAAAGCTTGAAGCATCAGATTCTTATTTTGTATTTGATTTGTAGGAATATTTAAATCTCAAAGATATTGGAGAATTGATGTTTGTTTGTTTAAAACTTCTTTGGGAAACATTGGATTATTTGTAGTAATTAAAGGTTTTGCCTTTTACTCTGTCTATATAGGTATTTCATAAAATTAGTAAAAGCTCTGTTCAACTCATTTGTTCTTGGAAAATTTCGTCTGGTCATAAAAAAGGATCTTCTATAGAAAAATCATTTAAATCAATGACTTTATCTATTGCGAGAAAAGATTGAAGCATATGGATTGTCTCATCGTAATTTCAAGTAGACAAAATATAAAGTTCTGTCTCTAAATAAGGAGTCGGGGCATTGACTGTGATAGGAACATTAAATGCATATTTTTTGAGTTTGACAGCAACTTGGTTGGCATGTCAATCTACTTTTACTTTTTGCTGGCGAGCATATTGTTTGTCTATTCAATTTCGTATTGTGATTTGTGGGTTTTCTATCAGATATTTTTGGTTGTGCATTACATAAAATGCGAAATTGTGGATATAATCGTAATTTGAAGGATTATTTTTGTCGGATCATACTGGCAACATCACAGCTGCTCAGCCAAAATTTGCTTGGTCTGGCGCATACAAAAAACATCCAGGATATGAAAATCTATGTGCGACATTGCTACAATCAGTAGTAAGTCAGTAAGAAAACATATGTTTGAGTTTGGGGATATACTGTACTAATCCAATCATTTCGTCCATTTGGACATTTGTTTCTACCATTTGGACATAGTCAGAATATAATTGTTTGATTGTAGATGGTTTTAGTCACATTGATAATGCTTTTTCAGCGACCGCTTTGATGATTTGTTGCTGTCTCAAAGATCTATCAAAATCTGATGTAGAATATCTAGATCTTGCGTATTTCAGAGCTGTTTCTCAATCTAGAATTTGTAGTCAACTGGAAATCTCAAAAGTCTCGTATCATAGATGATCATCTGGAAATTTCGTATCACGAATTGGTTTTTCTACATTTACTTCTATTCCACCAAGCGTGTCTATTACATTTGTAAATCATTCAAAATCAACAATCATATAATAAGGGATTTTTAGATCAAAAATGTTTTCAAGTTGTCAAATCATCGCTTGTGCTCAAGTATCAAATTCGTGTTTTCTACCGACTCATCTGGAAAAAATTTCGTTTATTCTACCATGAACTCTAGTTTCTTTGTTGACAACGTACAAATCTCTAGGAACTGAAATCATAGAAACTGCTCATAATTTTTTATTCCAAGAAGCGACAATTATAGAATCTGATAAAAATCAGCCGTGATGATCTCATCCTCAATATCACAAAAACATTATATTTACATTTCCAAATTGGTCTTCTATCATTTCTTCTCAAAGTCTCTTGCTGACTATGTTTATTGTAGATTTTCAAATATATTCTGCTATTGTTTGACCAGCTTGAATAATATATTTACCGAAATATCATATTAGTAAAACACATAATATTGTGATAAAAATATTAATCAGATTCTTTTTTTGGTTTGGGTTTTTGGATTTTCAAATAGAATTATATGAGTGTATGTCTCATATTTTTTTGTTTACAAATTTTCTGCTCATCTCAAATATAATTAAAAAACTTAAACGAATTTTATTATATAATATTTGTTTTTAACATCAAGAGAAAGTTTTTGTAAAAAAGTCTTTAAAAATTTGCTTTTTTTTGCTTTTTTGAATATAATTGTTTTGAGTTATAATGTTTTGTAAATCAAAAGTATTTATAACAATAAAATTTTATTTGTTTTTTTGGAAGAATATGTCGTCAACAACTATTGATATTGAACAAATTCTTGGTCTAATTGAAAAAAATGCAAACATTTCTGATCTTCATCTTTCTGGAGAAGAAAGCATTGCTTATAGACTAAATTGAGAAATTGTTAGAGAAGAGAAAGCAGGAAAACTAAGTAATGAAAGTATGGAACTGATTACAAGACAGCTTTTTGCTTGAAATCCTCAAAGATTTGATAAGTTTTTGGGAGATAAAGAGGCTGATTTTGCTTATATCTCAAAATCTGGAATTCCTTATAGAATTAATGCTTTTTTCAAAACAGGAAGAATTGGCGTTGTGATGAGAAAAATTAATTGACAAGCAAAAAAACTTGAAGAATTAATGTTTGCAGATATAGCTGAAAGCGTGAAAAAGAATGTATTAAATCAAAAAAAATGATTATATTTGGTAACAGGTCCTACATGATCTGGTAAATCTACCTCTTTGGTGTCTATGCTGGAAGAAATAAATATAAATAGAAATGAACATATGATTACTATTGAAGATCCTATAGAATTCGTATTTGAACCAAAAAAATGTATTATATCCCAAAGGGAAATTGGTCATGATACTTGGTCTTTTTCAAATGCTTTGAGAGCAGCTATGCGTGAAGATCCAGATATTGTGTTTGTAGGAGAGATTCGTGATAAAGAAACTGCGGAATCGGCTCTGAGTTTGGCGGAAACTGGGCATCTGGTTTTCAGTACATTACATACAAACTCAGCGGCAAATACAGTGAATAGATTGATTTCGTTTTTCCCTCCAGAGATTCAAGAAAGTGTATCAGATAGACTTGCAACATCTTTACTTGGAGTACAATCCCAAATGTTGGTAAAAAGCAAAATGTGATGAAGAGTCTGAATTTATGAATTGATGTTGAATACAACTTCTGTAAGAAATAATATCAAAAAAAGAGAGATTGAGCAATTGGATAATATTATAGAAACATCGTCTTTGATTGGAATGATTACTTTGAAAAAATATGCTCAAAGATTGTTGGAAAAGGAAATAATTGATCCAAAAGATGTGGAGTGGTTGATACAATCTTGATCTTGAACTAGCTTATAAAAAACTTTATATACTAAACAAATAATATGTCGGATATGATGTTTGGATATAGATGAGGAGGAACTCCCAAACCGTTAACTTGGCAAGAAATAGAACAAATGAAAAAAATAATGAAAAAAGTTCCTATTATACAACAAAGAAATGAAGAATATCATCAAAAAGAAAGTGAAAAAGCAGATGATGAGTTTGAAAAGAAAATTAATAATTTATAATTTAAAATAAAAAATGACAAACATTCAACTTATTCAAGAAAATTTACCTGAAAATCTGCGAGAAATTGTAAAAGATTTTGAAATTGCAGATAAATTTATTCAAAACATTCCTGATGTGATTGTTTTGGTTTTGGAGTCAAAATCATTGGATTCAAAGCAAGAAAAGCAATCATGGTTTAATCTTTTACCTTTGATGAATGATGAACAAGTAGATAAACTCCGTGATATTTTGACTAGAGAAAAACAAAAATTAGCTGAAATTGAAGAAAAATATGCTAATAAAAAGGATGATATGATAAATAAATATGTAAAAAAGATTGATGAAGAAGCTTATCAAGATAAAATTACACAAATTAGAGAATCTGAATGAATTCATCAAGAAAGAGACTCTGAAGAAGCTGATGCTCTTTTGGATAATTTATAATTAAATCTTTAATAACTATCTATATTTGAATGTATAATTATGGAAAAAAAATTATAGTCTGATTATTTATGTTTGTATTATTCTTTATTAATGTAAGCAATACTTTTGCTGCAAGAGATATTATGGATATTATATTTCAACCCGCAAAATCTTATGATAAAATTATAGATTTGGGTTCTACAAAAAATGCTGTATGAAATGAGGTTTTTAGAGAATGATTGCAAGTTTGAGCAAATGAAAATTTTGGAAGCTGATGTTTTGTAAATGATAATTTGATTCCTAAAGAAACTTTGAAAAATCAAAAAGAAGAAGCTGATTTTAAATGAGATGTAGAAACTTTTTGTACACAAATTTTGGGATGAGATTATAATATTAGTGTTTTGTGATCACAAACACAAGCTCCATTGATTGTAAGAATTACTAAGTTTTTATTGAGATTGACTATAGTATTGTCTATTACTATGGTTTTGTATAATTGAGTGTTTTGGATAATTGAATCAGCAAAATGATGAGATGTAAAAATCGCAAAAGATAATTTGATATATATATTTGTAGGAATTTTATTAGCTTTGAGTAGTTTGGCTTTGGTGAATTTGATTAGTTCTATTACTTTGAGTAGTTTGAATCCTGAAGATATGCCAAGTCAATGAGAAACAACAGATAATACTACTTACTGAAAAAGATAATAAAAACTTAATTTAAAAACTTATTAAAATAAAATGTACAAAAAAATTATAATCTGATTATTTACATTGATTTGATTGGCTTGAATTTTTCAACAATCTTTTGCTGTTACTGTAGAATTACCTCGTGCTCATAATAATCCAGATATAGCGGTTGTATGACCAGAAGAAATTTCTGGAGATGAATGAACTTTTTTTAATACAATACAAATGGTAAATCAGTATCTTTGGTTTGGACTTGGTGCAATTTGTATGTGAGTTTTGGTTTGGGGTGGAATTCAATTAATTACTGCTAGTGGTAATGATGAAAAAATGAAAAAGACAAATAAGCTTTTGATGTGAGCTTTGATTGGTATTTTGATTTCAATATTATCATATTCTGTCGTAAGATTAGTAGTAAATCTTTTTCAATAAAGATTCCACAAAATGTTTGATTAGTTGATAACTAGTTTTTTAAATTATATTATAGATATAAACTGATGTTTGATTTTTGGCATATTATATAATATAATTTTTTTTTGATTATTTTTTTCAACTTTTCCACATTTTTTCTTTTTGATAAAAAAATTTATATCTTTGATAGTTTGATTGATTATGGAGATTTCACAAAATGTTGAGATTTTTCCTTTATTATTATTATTAATCTTTTTATATATTAATTAATATTAAATAAATAATTTAATGTGGAAAGATTTTTTATTTAAAATAAAAGAATAAGTACTTGAAAAAAGTTTGTAAATAAATATTTATAAGGAAGTTTATTTCTAATATTTTTTGAATGAAAAAAAACAATAGTATTGATTTGATAAAAAGAATCTCAATATGAATGGTTTCAGGATCTTTGATTTGATATCTGATTTATTTATTTTCTATGGGAGAAGTAATCGTAGATTTGGGATTTTTGGAATATAATATTTTGTATTATAGTGTATTGTTGGTGGTATGAATATATTTGTTTTTATTGTTCGCGGTATTTCCTACTTATACAAAGCTCAATAAATCAAGTTTATTTATAATTTGACTTTGTTTGTTGTTGATTGGAGATACAATATTGGTAAACAATCCTGATTATTATGTATATATTGCTGATTTTACAAAAATATTGGGTGCTTTGTTGACGGTTTTGGCTTGGACAAAAGTTTTTGTTAGTTCCAAAGCAAAAAAGGAAAAAGAAGATAAAAATATAGAAATTATCGAGGTTTAATCCAAATCTCGTAAATGCAGGTATAGCTCAATTGGCTAGAGCGCTTCCTTGCCAAGGAAGAGGTTGCGGGTTCGAGTCCCGTTACTTGCTAATTTGAAAGATTAAAAATTTAATTATATATATTTTCTGGTTTTTTTATTGGGAAAATTTTGTAAAAACATTAGATTCTGACTTAATTTTTGTGGTTATATAGAAAAAGCTAAAAAAGGGCTTGACATTTTATAGGAAAAATATAAAACAATAAAAAATCAGTTTATATTCTATTTATTATAAAATGAAAAACTTATCTAAATTTTTATTGTTTGTGCTTCTAGTATTTGCTGGATATTTTTCGGTTGTTGTTTATGGGCAATGTAGTATAGCAGGTTGAAATATTTGTAATGATTGAGAAATTTGTACAAATGGTAGTTTTTGTCATTGTGGTTTATGAACAGTTGAAGATGGAAAACCTTGTAATCCAACAGATCCAATGGATGATTGAGAACCAACAGAAATAAATATTTGAGATCGATGTTATGATCCTAATGGTTGTATTTGTGAATGAGAAGAATTGTTAAGTTGAAATCAATGTTTAATAACTAACACTAGTACTCCAATTCCAGTTTTATCAAAAGTAAATATAATTACGGATGATAACAATAGAACAGCTATATTTAAATTTAATACAGATGTATGGCCTATAAATATTACTAGTAATTGATCTTGTTGATCTATAAGTAGAATCTTTAATACATGAAATAATGAAATTACTTTTTCAAACTTATCTTATAATAGAAAATATGATGATTGTTGGATAATTTGACAATATAATTGAAAAACTAGTAAACCATTAGATATTCCTTCTTTTACAATAACATCACAATGATGAGGTAGTTCAGGATGAGGTGGATGAGGATGATCTAGTTCTGCTATTTGTACAGATATATATTTGACTTGTTTAGATTGAATTTATACTCTCAAATCTTGATATTATTGTATAGGTGGAAATTTGTGAAAATCTTGTGGTGTATCAAGTATGGACACAGAAACAATGAGAATATTAGAAGATATCAAAGAAACTAAATCTACTGTATATGAATATACTCCTCAATGAATCAAAGTCAGAATTTATGTACCAAAATTCAAACAATCTATTCTTAGAAGAACAGTATTGAGTTTGAATCAGAATTTGTATAAAGCTATAAATAAAAAACTTTTGAAAGTGACAGATCCAAGTTATATGATAGAAAATTTTGAATATTTGGAAGCTGATAGTAAAATATTGGTTTACAAAGAAATTTGATCTATTGTAAAATTGTATAATGACTTTTTATGAATATTTTATTTGTTTGTAGATATGTGAAAAAGAGATTATCTACCATTGGCAAGAACCTATTTTGAAGCATATCTCAAGGAATTTGTAATGTTTAATAGATAGTAAAAAATAGAAAGCTCTCATTGATTTGAGGGCTTTTTTTGTAAAAATTAAATCTGACTATATTTGTCCTATTTTGTATAAATATTATTGATTTTGTGCTTGACTTTTGTTTACTAATAAATATAAAAAGATATGAAAATGAAAGAATTGTTTTTTGTTTTCAAATGAAGTGGATAATTAACAAATTAAAAATATGACAATTATGAGAAAAATTCTTGTTTTTTTGTGGTTGATTGTCGGGATGACAGTTGCCACAGTAGCACAACAAATTTTTGTTTCATCTCCTGGTTATGGTCCTAGAGATGTTACAAAAACACAAGTGAATATCAAACCAGGTACAGAAGTTAATATTTCAGTACAGGGTTTAAATCCTGGTACGACTGTTTATTGGGCAAATATTCCAAGTGGTGAATCAGAGGGTCAAGAACTTCCGTTTGTTTTTGATGAAACAGAAGTTGTTGATATATATGTGTATTTAATGAACAATGGATCTTTGGAAGAAACTCTTTGGACTAAATTAGTTCCAAATAATCAATCTGTTTTAGGACTTTTATCTCAACAAAATGTGAGTGATTGTTCTGGAACTTCTGTCTCTTTTGATGCGGCTGATTATTCTGAAAGCTATGAATATCAGTGGCAGAGACTAGATGGAAATACTTGGATTAATGTAGTATCAACCGCTAATTATGTTGCTTTGGGTAGAAATCTAACGGTATTTGTAAATAATAATACTGAAGGCATGAGTTTTAAAGCAATTGTGAAAAACCTTAATTGCCTCGGTGCGATAGAAGAAACCGGAGAAGTGGTTATTGAAGAAGCATATCCTTTGCCTACAGCAACTTTTTCACCATCAGATAAAGAAATTTGTGCTGGTGAGGAAATTGATCTGGTGGTGACTCCTACTGCAGGAATAGCACCATTCACTGTTACCATGCAAAATG
>CAZOFM010000033.1:0-8833 GCA_964579255.1 uncultured Candidatus Peribacteria bacterium | reverse complement strand
GGAGTTTAGACGAGGATCCTGTAAAAGATTTTTGGATTGTTGGATTTTTTCTGAAAGATATTCTTGCAAGATTGGATCAAACTTTGCCTTGAATTCGTGTATATTCATAATAAAGATAAGAGAATAAAATAGTTAATAATTTGTAATTTATAATTAAATATCTCCAAAAATTTGAGATAGAATTATGTTTGGGTTATAGTAATTTCTAGAAATAAAACAAGTAAAATAAAGAAAACTCTTGAATCTTTTGTAGTATTCAATATTCTTTTTGTGTTTAATTTTTAAAAACAAGATGTTAGTCAAACTAAATCAGATTATTCTATTTTCACTTAAAACATTTTTCCTCGCAGTAATCTTATATCCAATATATATCCGCATTTTAAAGAAATGTAAAGCTGGACAAAAAATTCGCGAAAGTGCTGTCACAGGAGAAGCTTCACCAATATACAACAAACTACATTGACACAAAAGCTGAACCCCAACAATGTGATGAGGACTTTTTATCATAGTCATGGCGATTATGATTGGAATTTCTTACTTTTTGAAGCGAAAATGACGAATCACCTATTCCCTAGTCACTATTATTTGGGTTTTTTAGTATGTGATTGATAGGGATCGTCGATGATTATTTGAATATAAAATGAATCTGAAAAGTAAAATGACTAAACGCTAGAGCAAAATTAATCTGAATGTTTTTGTTCGCCTGATTTATTAGTTGGTGGTTTTATTATAAATTATGAGTAGATTATATAAATCTTTGGCCAATTGCAGGCAAAATTGATATTTGAATATTTTATCCAATTCTGACCTTTTTGATTACAATCAGCATTGTAAATGCTATAAACATCACTGATGGACTGGATGGTTTAGCTGGATGACTGATTAGTATTATTTTGTTTGTTTTGGCGGTAGTTTTGTTTTTTAATGGAACTTATTTGGCGACAACTATTGTGGGAATTCTGATTGCAACTGTCATCGCTTTTATGTTTTTTAATATAAATCCAGCGAAAATTTTTATGTGAGATAGTGGTGCTTTGGCTTTGTGATGATTGATCGCTTCGCTTTTGTATATTTTGAATATGAGAATGGGAATTTTTATTCCATTTCTGATAATGTTTGGAATTTTTATTGTAGATACAGCATCTAGTTTTTTGCAAATATTGTCTAAAAAGTATCTCAAAAAAAAGCTTTTTCCCACTGCTCCACTTCATCATTATTTTGAATACAAATGAATTGCCGAATATACAATTGTAATGAAAGCGCGATTGATTCAAGGGCTTTTGGCGATGATCACTTTGATTGCGATATTTTATCAAATATCAATGTAGAATTTAGATTATAACACATTTGAATGTCAAAAAAGAATTTAGAAAAAACATTAATAATTCTGACTAAAGTATTTTTTATTGGATTGCTGTTGCAATTTTTTCTACAAACTTTCGTGCATTTTGGATTGGGACGATGACATCCAATCTGGTCTGGAATTTGGATGTGGAAAGAAATAATAATTCTGATTCTTTTTGTTTTGATTTGCTACTGGATACGAACACATAAAATTTGGAAGAAATTATTGAAATCTCTGGATCTGAAAAAATTTTTGATTTTGCTTTGAGTGTTTGTAATTTTATGAATTTTGAATTGATTACTAATTAGTAAGGTTTGACTAAGTGCGACAATAATTTCTCTGAGATACAGCATAAGTGGATTCGTGATTTTTGCAATATTTGCAACAATTTCTCGAATGTTTATAGATAAAAAAAATAAAATTGAATGATGGCGAAGCAAAGTTTTAAAGATAGTTTTGTGGTGAGCTTTATTTTGGCGAGGGATTATTTATCTCGTACCAAGATTGCTAGAATTCGGCTGATACAACCAATATAATTACGAATGAAGTGTAGGAATAGCACCACCAGCAGTTTATTATTCGCAATATAATCAATGATATGTTCGCAATCAGTTTTTATTTGAAAGACCAATTAGTTTTGGGTTTTTCTTGATAGCGTTTTGGCCATTATTTTTTACTGTTGCTATCAAAAGAAAGTGATGGGGAGTGTTTTTTGTCGAAGCAGGATTTTATTGATTGATTGTATTGTCTACGTTTTCCAGAGCAGCTCGAATAGCGTGGATTATTCAAACCGCGATATTGTTGTTTATAGAACATAGAAAAAACATCAAAAAAGCTCTAATATATTGAGGGATTCCCATACTTTTGATTTTTGGCTGAGTAGCTTATATTGGTAGACATCAAATAATTCATAGAGAATTTTCAAATACAGGACATATTGTAAATCTACAAATAGCATTTGAAAAAATCAAAAATAAGCCATTCTTTGGAGAATGACCCGGCTCTGCTGGTCCAGCTTCTCATCAGATAGAATGACAAGAAAGATATAATCCAGAAAATCAGTTTTTACAAATATGGATAGAATATTGAGTTGTTGGATTTTTGATTTGGATGTTTTTGTATATACGATTTATACGAATTGGAACACTTGCTTTGTATCAAAGCTCCAAAAACAAAAAAAACAAAGAAGCTAGATATCAATGATATTTGTTGTTTGCTTTGTCTTTGGGAATTTTTGGGCTTGGAATATGTGGATTGGTATTACATAGTTTTGTGGATAGGATGATAGTTTATCCATTTATGGCGATGTTTGGAATAACTTATTGAAAATATATTAAGATTAGGGATAAAGATGAAAAAAGAAAAAAGAAAGCTTTAAGATTTTAGCTCAATAAAATTTAACAACTTAAACAACAATAAGCAATTGACTAAATAATTTTATATCAGTATTGTTTCAAAGTGTTTATCATTTTCGTACTAATATTATTAGCAATCCTAATGTGAGTGTTAAGCGTCGTCTACTCTGTTTTTACTCCATTTATGCAAAATATAGAAAATGTTGTACACTTCAATAGTGCTTATTATGGAGCAGTCGCTGGAGTAGAAAGATGATATCTTGTATTAAAATATAAACAACCTGGATTTGAGTGATCTGGATGATTTTTACAATGAGAAAGCTTTGGTCCAGCAAGCGACTTTTTGGATTGAGGACTTGGTTTGCTGACTAATGATAATAACTGAGTTGTACGAAACATTAATTCTAGAACCAGATCTATTCCCAATCCTAGCGAATGAAATATAGAACCTTTATTTAGTAGTGGAACTGATAGTATAGATTATAACAAATTATCTTATTATTTATCAGAAAAAATAAATCTGAGTATAGACAACACGACAAATAGTCAAAATTACTATAATGACAATTCACAAATTGATTATTTTTCAGCTTGAAATTTTGATTGAATTATTAGATTATCACCCGCAATAGTATCAAAATTTCAATGAGATTTACTATGTGACAACTGTGATCACAATTGAGATTGAATTGCAAATGATATTATGGTCAATCGAACTATGAATGGTATGAACAACTGAAAATATTTTTCCATAATTCCTACAATTTCTATATTTTACTATAGTTGATGAGTCGTAAACGAATATGAAGACAATGCGATTAGAGAAAAAATATTAAATGAAACATGATTTCTTTGATTTGGTAATCAGTGAGATTATAGTCCATTGACACACCCAAATACACTTGAATCGCACAATATAATTTCATCCGATGATAGTATAAAAAATCAAAAATTTAGTCAGATTTTGAATTGAAATTTTACTTGAATAAGTTTGGAGTTTGGAATTGTAAATATGTTGCGTACTCAAGATGATAAAATTTATCCATTTTTGGAATATCAATTTAAATTCCCAGAAGAAATTGCCGACAATTTTTATAATATACAAGGAATTGGACAAGTCTGAGATTATAATGTAAAAATTTTTATAAAAAAATCCACAAACGAACAACAAGGGTCATTTGGGGATTTTACGATAATATTTTAGTAATAATTAGTCTATACTAATTATTGTGATATCAAAAATCAAATCTTTGCCTGCTAATTCATGATTTGCATCCAATGTGATGGTTTTTTCATCTATGTCATAAACCACGAAAGTTTGTCACATTTCACTCATCAACTGGTCTCATTTTTTGAAATCTCCAGGAACTTGTGTACGATCTAATTCAACGATATTTTCTTTGGACCATTCACCATAAGCTTCTTTTGCAGGGATTGTGATGGTTTTGCTTTGTCATACTTTCATTCATTCTACTCACTTATCAAAACCAGCAATCATCTGTCCAGCTCACACTGTAAAAGACAATCATTTTTCATAATCTCTTGATGGATGATATTTATCACAAGCTTTGGCAACATCTTCTACACTTGTGTCAAACACTTCTGAATCATTTAATCTTCATATATAGTGAACCGCGATATTACTTCATTTTTTTACTTTTTTGCTTCACTTTCATTTGAAGTCTGCTTGATCTAAATAAGATTTTACTGCGCTTTGGCACATTTTTATTTCATTATTATCTAAAACAATTGAATCTGAATTTTCTTGTAGGTCTGATACTTCTTCTGTACTAATATCTGAATCTACATTCGAATTATTTGCACATCATACTAATAAGAATGACAAAAGCAAAATAGAAAACAAAGAAAATTTTTTCATATGATATTTTAAGATTTAAAACAAAACAATATTAGTAAGTCTTTTAAAAATTTCAAGGAGGAATTTAATTCAAGACTCCAATTACTTCAATATGGTGAGTTTGTGGAAACATATCTACAGGTTGAAGCTGTTTGATAGAAAATCATTCTTCCAGTAAAAGCTCTATATCTCTCGCCATAGTAATTGGATTACAAGAAATATAAAGCAACTTGAAATCATGTTCTTTTTTGAGTTGTCATAGGGTAGATACAAGTGATTTATGTAGTCAATCTCTTGGGGGATCTACGATGACTAGTCATAAATCTGATAGCTTCTCTGTGATTTCTGGGTTGGTCGTAAAAGCTTTTTCTGCTGGTGTAGCTACGAAATAAACTTCTTGATCCCCCAGGTTTATTCTGGCATTATGCTGGGCATCTACGATTGCCTCCTCTACTATTTCTACTCCAAGCAAATTATCTCAGATTCACATTTTGAGAAAACTAAGTCCAATACTTCAAGTTCCACAATACAAATCAAGAATTGGACTTAGTTTTCTCAAAATGTAAAGTCCAATACTTCAAGTTCCACAATACAAATCAAGAATTGTTCATTGTGTATAACCAAGCATTTTGGAAGCAGTTTGAAATAGTAGCTCTGCTCACAAAGTATTTGTTTGAAAAAAGGAAAACGGCGATATTCTAAACTGCAAATCTACAGTATTCTCTTGTGAATTAGAGTCAGAATTATTTTGTTTTTGAAAAATTAATTTATCATAAATATATCAATCTCCAAAAATTATTTTGCTTTCACTATCTGGTCCGCGAGCAATATCTGCTAGTCAATTATTGTAAGTCAACACAAAAGTAGTAACAACTTGAAAAATATATTCGTCTTTTTGCAAAGTTTCCAAAAGATTATTTCGTGAATCCTGGTAAGAAGTTTCTTGTAAAAACTGATCTGCAACTACTAAATTTACCAAGATTTGGTCTGTATTTGTGCCTTCTCTAATTATTAAATGGCGAAAAAATCATTTATGAGTTTTTTGATCGTAGACAGGCAATCATGATTTTTTTAGTAGGTTTTTGATATAATTAAAAATCTGGTTGGCTTTGGGCGAGATCAAATCACAATTATCTATATCAATAATTTTGCTAAATTCTCATTGTTTGTGGAATCACAAACTTCGGTCTGATAAAAAAACATTTTCATTGTTTATTTTAGTTACGAATTTTCAGAAGCTAAACTCAATTTTATTTCTATAATTTTTTTCTTGAGGCGATCAGATTATCGGTAAAATTGAGAGAGATGGAATAAGTTTTTGAATTTTTGTGAAAGAATCTAATATAATATCTTGCTTGAGTTTTAGTTGATTTGGATAAGTCATCATTTGTCGTTTGCATCAGCCACATCAAATTGTGGTTTCTGTCTTGCTAATCGGTCATTTTAATGAAGAAAAAAAATGCGGGCAAAAAGCTTCTCTATCTAACAAATTTGGATCATAACTTTTGATTTCCAAAATATGAGCTTCTACAAAATCTTTCTTTTTTTTGGTGATTTTGAGGTCTACTACGCTACCTGGCAAAGCTCATCATCTAATTAAAATTCTTTTACCGTCTGGCATTCTTGCTAGGCCAATTCCACCATATCATATTTTCTCTATTTTGATTCATTTGAGGATTTTCATTTTTGATTATAATTTTGGTAAAACTTAAAGTCAGATTAATTTTTTAGCAAGCGAATACTAAATCCAAAATACTTGCTATTGGTAGTCACATACCAAGTCACAGAATTAAATTTTGCATGTGTACCATCAGATAATCGCATTTCATATCGACCATCTACACGACGAAATCATTTACGATTACTCCGATGACCAGCCATAAATGGCTCAATCTCTTTTGCAAAAAATTCAAAATATTCTGGAGTATGTTCTTCCAAATTTTCCATTTTTGCTTTCATTTCATCAGCGTTTAATAAGTATTTTTGCTTTGCTTCCTCTGGACTACAATTTTTTGATTTGCAAACTTCTCTCATAAATGCCTCGTATGTGATGAAAAGCTGTTCTCACTTGGCTGGTCATTCCAAAAACTCCACGACATCGTTGCTTGAATTCACTTTGATTCTAATCATCTTTTTTCAGTTTTCTCGCATAGAAAAAATCGGTCTTTCTTCCTCTTGTCGTCCTGTACTATCTATTTTGAAAGAATGATCTTCAAACTCAAAAGACTTACTTGAATTGGAATTGATTAGTCAATCAGCCATAAAGACGGTAAATTATAATATAAAAAAGAAATAAGAATCTGAATCTTTTTGACTATAATTATTTTGATACAAAGTTCCAATAAATTTGCTTGATTTTTACATATTTTTGGATACATAAATACTTGTTTATATGTTTATATAATTAATGAACTCTCTTTTTAAAGCACTTTCTGATCCAAATAGAAGAGAAATCTTGGATTTATTAAAAACCAAAAGCATGTCTGTTTTGGAGATAAAATCCCACTTTGATATCAGTCAAGAAGCCATATCTCACCACTTATCTGTTTTGAAAAAAGCGGATTTGGTTTCTAGTCAGAGACAATGACAATTTGTATTTTATTCGTTGAATACTAGTGTTTTTGAGGATCTCATAAGTTACTTTTTATCTTTGTATCACAAAAAAAATGATAAATAAAAGAAATCTGATTATCAAAATATGAATTATATTGCTAATGTTTGTAATTGGGATAATCTTATATGACAAACTTCCAGATCAGCTTCCAATACACCGAAACATACAAGGTCAGGTCGACAGCTATTGAGAAAAACCACGATCTGTATTCGTGCTTCCGCTAATTACAATAGCCATGCTTGTTTTGTTCTTGTTTTTGCCAAAAATAGACCCAAAGAAAGCCAATTATCCAAAATTTACAAAAACATGGGAAATTATTCAATTTACTATAATCGGATTGATGGCTTATGTTTACTTTGTTTCGCTATTTGTCACGATATATCCAGAATATAATATCAACTATTTTATAATGCCATGATTAGGATTATTATTTGTAATAGCTTGAAATTATATGAACAAAATCAAACATAATTTTTTTGTGTGAATTAAAACTCCACGAACTATTGCAAGTGAAGAAGTCTGGAGAAAAACACATAGATTATCTGGGAAACTCTGGACAATCGTATGAGTTTTGCTAATAATCCAAACTTTTGTAATGAAAGAGAATTATATATTATTTTTGATATGAATAGCTGCTCTTGTACCTATGATCTATTCATTTTTGATATTCCAAAAGGAAGAAAAAAAGAAATAATAAAGAAGAAAAAAAATCTGACCTCACAATGAAAGCCAGATTTATTTATTTTTGAAATTTTATAATTTACTGATATTTTCTGAAAGTTTGTCCAAATCGCTTGTATCATATTTTTGCATAAGCATTTCTGTCTCAACTTTGGAAATAATATCTGTAACTACTCATACAATAATTATCACTCAAGAACCTGTCACAACCATAGGAAGAGATCAGATTGATTGAATTATATCTTGTACGAATGGGATATATGTCCAAACATAGCTGTAAATTCCGATCAAAGCCAAGCCAATACCTCACCACAAACAAAGATGCATCAATATTCAGTTGATATATTTTGCTGTTTCTTTTCCTGGTCTAATTCATGGAACAAACCCTCATCTTTTTTGTACATTATCACTGATTTTGTCTGGTGAAAATACAATCAAAGTGTAAAAGAAAGTAAACACAACTATTAGTATAAAATAGAATGTTATAGCTAATGGAGCTGGGTTTTGGGTATAAATATTTAGATTGGATTCTATCCAAGTCGCTATGGAAGCAAGTTTGGTATTCATGGGTTGCACTTGAACCAACAATTTGGAAAGCAAATATGGAAATGAAACAAATGCTATAGAAAAGATTATTGGAATCATTCCTACTGGGTTCATTGGAATTGGTAGGAAAGATGATTCTTGGACCTTTCATCTACGCGAATAGACAATTGGAATTTCTTTGATTGATTTGAGAATAAAAATCGAAAGTAATATTAATCACAAAACTATAATTAGCATAAATATCACTACTCCTCGTAAATTTGTAGCAGATGACATTTCTCCATATACTTTTTGAGTAATTCAAGAAACGATAGATGCAAATATTAGAATAGATACTCAGTTTCATATTCCTTTTTCTGTAATTAGCTCTCCAATCCAAACCAATCCCATTGCACCAACCATCATTACGAAAGCTGACAATAAGATGTTTGGCA
>CAZOFM010000032.1:4760-8923 GCA_964579255.1 uncultured Candidatus Peribacteria bacterium | reverse complement strand
ATCGCATAAGATAATGGGAATCATTTTTTTAGATAGGATTGTATCTTTTTTACCATATCTTTTAGTGCGAAGTTGTCTGTGGATTCGTGCAAGATTTCATTGGCTTCGCTGAGAGAAATTCATCATTTCATCAAATATGCGAGTTCTTTGAATAGGATGATTTTATCTTTTTCTGAAAAATTTCTTTTATCAAAATAATGTAAAAATCTAACGATTGTTTGATCTATATTTGTTTTGATTTTTTCTAAAAGTTTCATATTTATTCTTGATAATAAAATGCGCTGATTTTGATATCTACAAGTTGTTCTTGATCGTATTCCATAATGTTATAATTGATTTCGTCTATTTTGTATAAAATGCGATAAGATCTACTTTCTAATACATTTTTGTCTACATTTTCTATAAAAGCCAAAAGATAATCTTTGTTTACAAAACTTGCTTCTAATCTAATTGGAATAGAATAAAGCTGACTTACAATTACATTTGGTTTTCAAATTGCGATACTGTTTATCTTTCATATTTTGAATGAATTTTCATTTTGAGAATCTCTTTTTGTTAGTAGAAATTCGTTGATATTTGTCAGAATTATTTTTTCATTGATTTCCATTTTGGGATCATACAAATTATTTAATTGCAAATAAGCTCTAGCAAATCCAAAGTTTTCTCTGATTTCTTCAGGGATTTCACTACATCAAATTTTGTGATTTACGCAGGAAATGATCGTGTTTTCGTATAGCTCGATTTGTCAGATTAGATCTTTGTCTTTTTCGTATTGCATTTCTTGTTTTATAAATTCGCTTACTTGTGTTTCTTTTTGACTGATTGTGTTTTTGAGAGAATCTATTTTGTCTAATTTTGGTAAAATGTAGTTTAATGTAGCAAAAACCGTCAACATCAAGAAAATTAAAACATATAATCTATATTTGATAGATGATACTCTTGTCGTAGATATGGAAATCTGATCCTCATTGTTTGAATCTTGCTTGATACTTTGAGAATCCATAAGTTTATCAATCAGATTTTGATTGTTTTCTGTATTATTATTTTGCATCTTTGATTACATTAGCTTCTAAAATAAAGGAAAAAACTTCCTCATGACTGTCTTTGCTATAATTTTTGATATAAAGATTTTCTATAAAATCCAAACCTTTGAATCTATCAATTAATGAAACAATTCATCTTTCTGAATTAGAATAGTAGAGTAGAGCTAAGTTGGAAACGCGTCACTTGAGAGATATTTTTTGTAAATCTACATTAAAATCAGATAAAACAATACTTTCATCGTGAGATTGATCTAGATTTTTGATCTCCTCTAGCATATCGATTACTTTGTTTATATGTGTGGATCGTGGAATTTCGTCATACTTTCATTCTAGTTCTTTGACTGCGATTAGTTTTGTGAAACCCGTGAGGGCTTTATAATCCTCTAATTTTTCATTTTGTGCGGTGATTGTGTTGTTTTTGTCCTGTATATTTTTGTTTAAGAAAAATCCGTAAATTTGCAGAGAAACGAGGGTAAGTATGCTTGCAAAAAATAGAGTCAGACTTATTTGAAAATATCTTTTTCGGCTGGATTTCATGTTTGTTTGATTTAGTATTAAAGCTTGATATATTATAGTGTTTTTTGTCTAAAAAATCAAATTTTAGCTTTTTGTTTGTGCTGTTTTACTTGACATTTTGGGCTAATTCTTGTTTGTTTTATTCAGATAATTTTTCTCATTTTTTGTTGATTACAAAACTTTTTTTTCATTGTTTTACTTCAACTTTTCAATCTTTGAAATAATTCTCTGGAATATTATCATAAACGGGTGTGATTATTTCTTTGCCATTTTGATCTATAAAACCATATTTTCCGTTTATTCTAACGGCAGCTAATCATTCAAAAAAATTTAAAGCATCTTCGTATTTTAAATTTATTTGTTCATTTCAATTTTGATCTATAAATCAGTATTTCCCGTTTAATCCAACAGCAGACAATCCCTCTAGGAAATAAAAACTAGAATTTGTATACTTGGGTTCAACAATTGTTTTTCATTCTTTGTTGATAAGTCAGTATTTTGAGTCTGATCTTACAAAAGCCACTCATTCCGGTGAAAATTCAAAAATATGTTCGTATTTCGTATCGTTGATTTCTTTTCAATTTTCATCTACTAAGCTTCGTTTTTTATCTGGATGTTGAACAGCAAACGCATTATCAGATAACTGATTAATTTTGTTGTATTTATCTTGTCGTAAATTTAAATCTGTTTTTGTATTTAGTTCTTTTACAATTGATTTTATCGTTTCTGGTCCAGGAATTCATTTTTTTTCCAGATTTGGATTATCCAGTTGTTTCTGAAAATTCAAAACAGCTTTTTGTGTTGTTCATCCCATTGTAAAGATTCAATCAATTGTTTTTTTGTTTGGCAAATCTTCGAAATAACCTAGGTGATCTAAAGCAACTTGAACCGCCATAATCCAAGCAGATGAGTTTTTTTTGCTCAATTCTTCGAAGCTTTTGTTTTGAATTATTTGCAAATAATCTTTGACAAGATTGATGTCGTATTCTCAATTCTCTTGTACAAAGTGTATTTTTTCTGTTTTTAGACTATCTTTTAATGCATTTAATTCAGAATTTACCTGTTCTTTTACCCAATCGATGTTTTTGAAAGAATCTGGATAGTTTATGCTCATTTTTTATATTAATAATTAAATTATTCTAATTATATTGTTTTTTCAAAAAAAGACAAAAAATTGAGAAGTTTTTTTGATGTTTTACTTGTTTTTGTTCCTGTGTTTTTTGTCTTGATTTTTTGTTGGAAAAAAGTATAAAAAATAGCTCCTCATGGGCTCCTGTAGTTCAACGGGATAGAATAGCTCCCTCCTAAGGAGCAGATACAGGTTCGAGTCCTGTCAGGGGTAAGGCACATGCTATGCGGTTTAACCATCTGTTTGTCTTGTGCATATTCATTTTATTTTATAAAAATTTTAATTATGGTTGTAAAAAAAGAAACTACTGGCCTAAAAAGGCACGACAAAGACACTGGATCTCCAGAGTTTCAGATTTCTTTGTTGACAGAGGAGATTGCATTGCTTCAATCTCACTTAGAAAAACACAAAAAAGATTATGACGCAAAAAGATCTATTTTGAAAAAAGTAGCAAGAAGAAGGACGCTTTTGAGGTATTTAAAGGACAAAAATCTAGATATCTATATGGAAGTGTCCAAAAAATATGGAATTAAGTAGATTAATGTATAATTATCAATTATTAATTCCAAATTATTAGTTATCAATTTTTATATTTTAACGTTTTATTTTATGACTACAAAAAAAACCGCAGAAAACAAAAAATCTGCTGAGTTTTCTGTTCCTTTGATCAAAGAAGGACAAAAAGTAAAGGGAATTGTCCTAAAAAACATAACAAATTGAGTTTTGGTAGATTGTGCTGATTCTGTTTTTACGGGAGTTATTTTATCCAAAGAGGTAAAAGAATTGGAAAGATCCTGATATGATTTAGCTCCAGGTAGGGAAATAGAATTGGAAATAATCAACCCAGCTATTAGACATGAAGATGGTTATTATATAGTTTCTATTACAAAATTGCTACAATATGATGTTTGGAAAGCGATTTTGAGAAAGTTTGAAGAAGATGAAATTATTACTGTGATTCCTACTGAGGCAAACTTGTGAGGTCTATTGGTAGATATGCATGGTATCAAATGATTTGTTCCTTTATCACAATTGGCTCCGATTCATTATCCGAGAGTAGAAGATTGAGATCAAGACGCAATATTTGAAAAACTATTAGACCTGATTGGACAAGAATTGAAAGTAAGAATTATCAATATCGATGAGGAAGAAAAAAGAATTATCCTTTCAGAAAGAGAAGCTTTGAAAGAAGAAAGAGAGTCAGTATTGAAAGAATTGGAAGTTGGAAAAATATTTGAATGAGTAGTGAGTGGAGTTTCATCTTATGGGTTATTCGTGACTATTGGAGGAACTATTGAGGGATTGGTGCATATTTCAGAAATTACATATGGACACGTTACAAATATTGATAATTTATGAAAGGTTGGAGATAAAATTCAAGTAAAAGTAATCTGACTAGAAAATGGAAAAATATCGCTATCTAGTAAAAAACTGAAAGATGATCCGTGGACAGAACTTCCAAAACATCACAAGGT
>CAZOFM010000032.1:0-4750 GCA_964579255.1 uncultured Candidatus Peribacteria bacterium | reverse complement strand
ATATGTTCCTTATGGAGTATTTATTAGAGTGTTTCAAGATATTAATGGATTGATTCACTTGAGCGAACTGTCACATAGATCTACTCAAAATCCAAACGAAGTAGTAAAACTATGACAAATTGTAAAAGCAAAAATCATATTACTAGATCCAAAAAATAGAAAAATTGGTCTTAGTATGAAATGATTAAATGAAGATATAGAGGCAGCTGTAGCAGATAAACCAGCAAAAAAATCAGCAAAAAAATGACTAGAAGATATTGTAAAAAAGCTGGCTGAAGAAGATGTTGTAGAAGAAAAGACTGAAGAAAAGGTAGAAAAGAAAGCTCCAGCAAAAAAAGCTCCAGCTAAAAAGACCACAAAAAAAGAAGAAAAATCAGAAGAATAATTAAGAAAAAGAGCTCTTGTAGCTCTTTTTTATATATTTGAGAAAAAGATTTTTATTAAGTTTGTAAGTTCTAGAAAATTTTTGCATTGGATGCTAGCTATTTTGAATTCTTTGGAATTTGGGATTCCTTTGATATAAGAATATAGATGTTTCCTAAATTCTACCAATGCATGGTTTAAATTTTCTTCGGAAAAACTTTTTTTTATCAAATCTAGGTGTTTTAAGATTTTTTCTAGTTTTTCTGGGTTTGAAGCTTGGTGTGGCGTGAATATTCGTGGATTTCAGATTGCTGCTTGTCATATCATTATTCAGTCTAGATTTCACATTTTTTCCTCTATTTCTGAATAAGTATTGATTCCTCAATTTCATATTATTTTTTGTGTTGGGAGTTTTTCTTTGAGCTGATAAATGAAATCTCGATCCAAATTTGGTCAATATTTATCCATTATGCTTCTTGCGTGAATTGTAATCATGTCTACAAATGGACTAGCTTTTATCAAAAAATTAGTCTGATTTTTTTTGTCATTTTGATCTGTTCCTATTCTTGTTTTTATGCTAAATGGTATATTGATTGCTTTTCTCAATTCTTTGATGATTTCCAAACTTCTTTTTTTGTCTTTTATCAATTCTGCTCATCAACCGCTTTTCATTACATTATTTGCAGGACATCACATGTTTAGTTCTATTCCTATAAAGCGATTTTTATAATCTTTTTGAAGCTTTTTGGCTGTATAAACTAGGGTTTCTGGATTGCCTCCAAAAATCTGTACGATAAGTTTTTTTTGAATTGGGCTGCTTTCTAGATGGTGAATTACTCACTCTGGATTGCGAAAAAAACCATCAGCCGTCATAAATTCCGTCCATAATAAAAAATCATATTTCTGATTATCTCAGAATTGATCTCGTGTTTCTTGAACGATATGGCGATAATTTCTATTAGTAAAACCGTCCATAGGAGCCAGTCATAATATTTTTTTCATGTTTTGAGTTAGTTTATAATTCTGATTTTTTATAATTAAATCTGTGGTTTTTGCAATTGGAATAGTGATTTTTGAACTGTATCGGATCTTTTTAAAAAGATATTGCCTTGCTTTTTTGATGATTATTTGCTATAAAATTGTTGAGGATTTTATTTTATAGATTTGAGAAATGTGGCATATTTTTTCCATAATTACTGGACTTTTTGCATCATTGACTACGAATTTTTCCAAAGATACAAATGAAGCAATTCAAATTACACAAGAGACTGTGGAAATTATAGAAATAGATGTGTCGGAAATCGATGCTTTGGAAACAGATATTTTGGAATTTGATTTTTATTCAGATTCTTCTTATCAAAAATTTTTGGATGATGATTATGGATTTGAAAATCCTCGTTATGTTCCGGATGACTTGGTGCCGATTGATTCTAGTTTTACTAGTAATGATAGTAGTAAATTCAAATTGAGAAAAGAAGCTGGAATTGCTTTTGCAGATATGGCATGGCATTTTCAGGATTTTTTTGATTCTAAGAAAAAACTTCATATTGTGAGTACCTACAGATCTTATGATTATCAAAAATGAATTGCAAAAAATTGTGCCAAAACAGCTTGTGCGAGAGCAGGTCATAGTGAGCATCAAGCGTGATTGGCCTTGGATTTGTGAGTCAATTGATGATGAATGAAGTCCATGCAATGAGATGCTTATCAACGGCTCAAAGACAACGCTCATCTCTGGGGATTTCACAATACTTACCAAAAGTGAGTTTCTGTGGATTTGAAGATTGTTGAACCTTGGCATTGGAGGTATGTCTGAGTAGAACTTGCTACAGAATTGAAAAAATCTGACAAAACTTTGAGAGAATTTGTAATTAATAGTTTATAATTTATAATTTGTGAAATATACAAAAAATTTAAATCAGAATTTATTTTTATTTTGAATTGATGAATATTGTAATACTTGAAAATATCCGCAGTGCTTATAATGTTTGAAATATAATTCGTACGGCTGATGCGTTGGGGCGAAAGGTGCGAATTTGTGGATATACTCCCAATCCTTTTTCTGTTGCAAAGGTAAAAAAGACATCTTTGGGTGCGGAAAATAATGTGGATTTGAGACAATTTTGATTTAGTTCAGAGGCGGTGGAAGAAGCAAAAAAGCTTGGTTATTCAGTAATTGCCGCTGAAATCGCAGATGGAGCCTTATCTTTGAGTTCTTACAAAAAAAAGCAAAATTGAATTGCAGTGATTTTTGGAAATGAAGTAGAATGAGTATTGAAAGATACAATGAAAATTGTGGACGATGTCGTCTATATTCCGATGAAATGAGTCAAAGAATCTTTGAATGTTGGACAAAGTACTGCGATTATGATGCGAGAACTTTGAAAAACTATCTAACACTAGCGTTATAAATCATTTTGTCAGCATCTTTTAGATGTTGTTTGTAGTTGTCTGCTGTGGCTGTATAACTAAACATATAAACTAATCATTCTTTGATTAGTAAAACTTGTTTCTGTTTGAAATTGATGTCTTGTTGGGAAAAACTATAGACAACTTCTTTTGCTGGATAGTAATCAATTTCTACATCTTTTTCATTTTCTATTAGCAAATCATCTGATAAAGCTGCTAAAACTTCTTTATTTTCTAGATATAAGTCTTCCAAATTTACTCCAGAATGAATAAGTTTGATTGTTATACCCAAATTTTCTCTGCTAGATTTGTTTTCTTGTTCGGGAGAAAAAAACATTACAGTCGCTCAATATATATTTTCTTGGAATGTCCGATTGGATGGGAAGTCTATTTTTAGTCTATACTGTTTGTTCTCATACTTATTGCTAGTGATTTTTGTCGTAATTCCTGTGCTTTCATCTGTTGTACTTGTAGTACAACCTGCGATTAGTATCAAACTAAAAAAACTTAATAGTAGTAATTTTTTTTTCATTGTTGTAATTTAATTGTTAAAAATTGTTTTTTTTGCGATAGATATACTATTATTAGCTTCTTTCCAATCTGCTACCTCTTCTCAATTTTTATTGAGATATCATAATTTTTTGATAATAAATCCAGATTGGCTTAATATTCTACTCAATTCTTTTAGAGTAAAAATATGATAAAATCTATAATAAGTTTTACCTTTGTTTTTCCAAGCTATTTTTAAGTTATTTCGCTCTATGTTTTTGTAGTTTAAAAGTTTTGATAATCAGTTTTTGATTATAGTTTGTCGATACTTTTTGAGGAATCGTGTGGAAAATGATCGATTTGTCATAATAAATAATCAATCGTATTTGAGTGTTTTGTAGATATGTTTGCTTGCCAAATGCCTTTGTTTTTTATCGGCAAGATGTTGAAAACTTGCAATTCAAACAACAATATCAAAGCTTTCTTGTTTGCTATCTTTTAAATAATTCAACATATTTTGACAAATAAATTTAGTTTTGATGTTTGTAGGATTTTTTATTTTTTTTGCCTCATTAATCAGAGATTCCGAGATATCTATTCATGTATAATCGATTTTTTTGTCTTTGATTTGTTTTAAATGTTCCAAGAATCTTCCAGAGCCACATCATATTTCCAAAATTCTGATTTTATTTTCTGGATGTGTTTGTATTGTTTGTAGTAGTATTTCAACATCTCATCGATGTTTTTTTCTGGTTTCTGTATATTTTTTTGCTTCTTGATTATAGAAATCTTTGATTTGAAAATTGATTAATATTGATTTGTAATTGTTTTTTTGAATTAACTTCTGCATTCAATATATTGCCAAAAATTTGTTGTCAGATTCTTTTTGTTTTGTAATTTCTTTATAGAATCGTGATGGAGGATCAAAATTATCGCTTTGTTTTTTATTCTCAAAAATAATTTCAGCAATCCACAGTCAATTTAATTCTCCCAAAAACTTATAGATATCTATGGTTTGCCCTTGATAATCGATGCTATATTTGATTTTGTTAACTTGATTCTGTTGTGCGAATTCTCGATAATCCAAAAAAGCTTTTTCAGAAATTTTTTTGTAATCTTCTTGTTTGATAAGTCTATTTTTTTGATTTTGTTTGATGAAATGGCTTTTGTATTTTCTATTATTTTTGAAGTTGATATTTTGTTTGATTTTTATGTCTTTTTTGTAATGCGTAAAATATCACTGCAAAATTTCTTTTTTTTTGAAGTTTTGCAGGTCTATTGGGATGTCATTTATTAGAAATTTTCTTTGGATTGTGCTCATTTTTGACTATCTATTAAAAAAGAGATTCATGTTGAACATTTTCGTCATTTTGTTCTTTTTCCAAGCTATTTGATAAAAGCAAGAATTGATCCTCATCAAAAGACTTTTCCTCTCAATCTATAAAAACCTTTTTGAAATGTAGTAAATAAAGTACTAATAAAAAGGAGA
>CAZOFM010000031.1:0-8937 GCA_964579255.1 uncultured Candidatus Peribacteria bacterium | reverse complement strand
AGTAGTTTTTCTTTATCCTCTTTGGTGTGTGATGATAATAGTGAAGCTGGCATTCACCCAATAGAATATGTCGCGATAGTGGAAATATCTATCAATGCGGCAGTCAAAAACCAACTTGCTTGTATCAAAACTCCAGCTATCAATGTTTTTTTGATTACATTCATTGGGCTTCGTTTGTCTTGTTTATCGCCTCCAAAGGAGGAAAAAATTCATTTTAATATAGAAAATAAGACCAGAAAACCTAGTATAAAATTTGCAAAGTTTTTGGTCATATTCCAAAACATTCGCAGAGGAGCATCCATATTAAACACAGACCCATAAACCATTGAATTGTCCAAGGCAATTCCAGCAATAAACAACATTGGTCGCAAGACCACATACATTAGATTTAGTATCAAATCAATAAATTTCCAAGCGGAATCTTTTCGGTCTGATTCTTTCTTCTTTGTTTCAGATGATGTGGCTGTTGTGTCGTCAGCAGCATATACATTGTTATTTATTAGAACTGGACTGACAACTGCAAAGGATAGTCCCAATACAGCCAGATATCATAATAGTTTTTTGCGAATTTTCATATAATTTTTGGAATATTGTAAATCAAACTAATTATAATCCTAAACACTATTAAATACAAAAAAAATCAGATTCTTTTGCTTTGTTTGCTTGTATTTTTTTGGAAAGTTTGTATAGTATGTTTTGTTTGCAGATTATTGTATTTATAAATTTTGAAAAAATATGATATTATCTAATATTTCTAGTGATAAAGTACAAATTGCAGATTTTCAAAGTGAAATTTTTTTGGATCGTAATGATTTGGATCAGACTTTATGACCAAATTTGAATAAATTATTTCAAGAGAAAAAATCTCAAAAAGTTTTTTTGATAAATGGGCCAGGTGGATTTACAAATTTGAGAGTTGCGACTTTGGCTTGGAATTTGATTGCACATTTGCTTGATACAAAAGGGATTTCAATTGAGTTCTTTTCTATTACGAAAATAGATTTGTATGCTTATTTTGTCAAAAAATGAATATTGCCTCCAATTTGATATATTTATTTGTGACAGAAAAATGCAATTTGGGAGTATGATTTTCAAAAAAATTCCTACAATGTAATCAATCAGCCTTTTGTTTTTGTAGAAGATTGTTTTATAGATTTTGTGAGTGATTTGGATTATTTTTGAAATTTAGAAAAAATGTTGAAAATATCTTTGGATAAGGACTGATTATTTTTGTTTTGGAATTGAAAAAAACATTATTTTGATTTGGAGGATTTGGCATTGAAAGCTAGTCCTGCAGTCAAGCCCGAATATTTTATAAATCCATTTTAGCAATGTTTGTTTTGTGAATAGATTGGTGATCAAAAATGATTGGTTTAGCAAAGACAAATGAATCAGATTCTGTTGTTTTTCCTGTTGGTTTTTTGCAGAATGATGGAGATGTGTTTTTTGCTTTAGCTGGAATTGTTGCAGAAGAAAAAATTTGAAAAATCGTGATAGGTTGGCCAAAAAGAGAACCTAAAACTCAAGAAAAAATACAAAAATTTGCCAAAAATATTCAGCTTTTTGTAGATATTCCGATAGAATTTGTAGACGAGGATTATAGTTCTGTGGAGGCGGGGGAGAGCTTATCCGTGATACAATCAGGAAACTTAGCTTACAGCAAGACCCCCGCAAAAGATTCTGTTGCGGCTATGAAAATTTTGGAAAGATGGAGAGGGAAGTAGTTTTGGAAATTAGATTTTCTGTTTTATATTTTGTTGATTTAATTTTCTAAATCGTTTTTGGTTATTTTTACATATCATCAAGAATTTGTTGCTACTTGCATTATAATGGACTTTGTTTTTCATCCTTTATCAAATACTGAATTTCTGATAAAATGTTGTTTTCAGACTTCTGTACTAAATTTAAAATTTTGATTTGGATCTATTAAAAAGCTTTGTCAGTCATCACTTCAAATATCAATTGGTTTGTATTCATTAATTCACAAAAAGCTATATCAAACAAAAAAGCTAAGTAAGTGTCATTCTGTGAGTGTTATTTTAAAGGAATCTTGAGATTCTATAGGGAAAGTTATTGTTTGTACAAAAGGATTTTCAGCAGTTTTGGATTGTGTTGTTGTGTCTATATCAAATCCTGAATATGTAATATTATTGATGAATCATGATTTATAATAATTAGACATGTATATTCTATATATTGCGATATAGGACAAAAATACTAGAATAACTATTGTAATAAAGAGAGTGGTTTTTTTCATAATGAAAAATAAATAAGTAAAAAATCCTCTTAAAAATTCTTCTTTACTTCTTCTAAATCGCTCCAAGGGCGAGAACCAGTATTTGTAATGTGGCAAGTTTCATGTCATTTTCCTGCAATCATCAAAATGTCTCCAGTTTTGGCAATTTGAGTGGCGAGTTTGATGGCAAGAGATCTTTCTGGGATTATGAAATAATCTTGTCCAAGCTTTTTTTCTGGCATTCAATCTTGGATTTGTTTGATGATTTGTAATCTATTTTCTTTGTCGGCATCGTCATCTGTGATGATTGTAATATCAGAATGCGATGAAACTATTTTTCACATAATTGGTCTTTTTGCCTGATCTCTCAATCATGGAGCTCCAAAAACTGTGATTAACTTTCAATCTCATTTGATGGATTTGAGGTAGGATAAGGATTTGTCCAGGGCATCTGGAGTGTGTGCAAAATCCACATAAGCAGTAATTCCGTTGGATTCCACTTTTTCCATTCTTCAACTTATTCATGTAAATTTTTGAATAGAATCTATCGCTTGTGTAATTGGAACTCAAATTTCAAGACTTAAGCCCAAAGCTGCTAATATATTATAGACATTAAAAGTTCAGACTAAATGTGTTTGTATTTTGTATATTTTTCATAAATAATTTATATCAAAGGTAGTTTTGTCTTTGAATTCTTGGATATTTTCTGCTCTCAAAAACGATGATGAGTGGACACTATAGCTGATTTTTTTGTCAAAAGCTAATTCGTCAAATCGCTTTCTACCATAATTATCATCCAAAGGTAAAACAGCATATTTATGATTTTTTCCGTTGTGTAGGATTTTTCTAAAAAGTTGTTTTTTGGCTTTCGCGTAATTTTCCATTGTTTTGTGATAATCCAAATGATCGTGTGTAATGTTTGTCAAAACTCAACAATCAAAATTTACGCCCTCAAATCTATGCTGTTCTAATCAATGTGAGGAAACCTCCAAAACCGCGATTTTACAGCCAGCTCATTTGGCGATAGCCAGATTTGACTGTAAATCATAAATATCCAGGGAAGTCATTTTTTTTGTGTTTGTGATTTCTTGATTTCAAATTTTGATATTTGCAGTACTGACCATAATTGTCTTTCCCACATTGTCATTCAAAATTTGATGAATTAGGTTGACCGTGGTAGTTTTGCCGTTTGTGCCAGTGACTCATACTACAAAAAACTTTTTTGAAGGATTTGCATAGATTGCATTTGCTATTTGAGCATTTAATTGTTTTCGATATTTGTAAATTACACTACTTTTGAGAAAGTCGTATATTTTGTCATAAGCTATAAGTTTTTTGATAATAGATTTCATTTTTTATGATAATTATAAATTTGTTTCTTTATAGTTTTATATGATTAGCTTTCAAGTTTTTTGTTTTTCAAAAATCGTCATCAAACTATCGTAGCAGTTTCCATTCTCAAAACATTCTCTCCAAGCTGGATTGTTTGAGTTTTCAATTCTTGGAATTGCTTGTAATCTTTGTCACTTAGTCATCATTCTGGTCAAATTATTCCAATTATACTGCCTTTGGGAAATTTTATTTTTTCTTCATTTTTATTGTTTTTATCAAAAATATATACAAAAGAATCTGATTTTATTCAAAGTTCTGGATTTTTATCAAATCTGATTTTTGGCATAAATCGTCATCCAGACTGTTCCAAGGCCTCTTTGATTATAGATAATAATCTTTTTTCTTTGTTTTGATTCCAAACTTTGACTACAGATCTATCTGCGGGCCAAAAAACAATTTCGTCGACTCCAATTTCTGTAAGCTTTTGAGATATTAGTTCCAATTTATCTTGTTTGTTTGGCATAGCGACTATCATTTTTGTCTGAGAATCTGGTCTTGTCTTTTGTTCAGTTTCTATTATTTCACAGATTAGCTCTTGTCTCAAACTTTTGATTTCACAAAAATGTCTCAAACTAATATCTCAATCTGTAAATTGTACAAAAATTTTATTTCCTTCCTTGAATCTCAAGGCTTTTCTGCATTGAGAAATTATATCTGGATTGGAAATAATCAGATTTTGATTTATTACTTGATGTGCTTCGTGAAAAAGTTGCATAGCAAAAATATCAAACAAAATACAGTTTTAGATTATCAAATTTTACTTCAATATCAAACTAAAATTTTCGTATTTTCCTTGTTTTTGAATATTTGATATATTTGGATGCGAAAGTAGAAAAATCAGTCAGAAAATTGCTTATTTGCTTGTTTGTTTTTGCACTTAATTTTATATGATTTCTTGTTGTAAAACTTCCTTGAATTGTAGTTCAATCTTCCAAAACCAATCCTTCTGTAATAATACTTAACGCTTCCAAGGTTGCGATTCATTTTTCTTTTTCCATGATTTTTGATAGATTTTGTGCCATAATTTTTTCAAGATTAATTTTGATATATTCATCTTCTTGGCAGTATTTGATGCAAGCAAGCATTGTTTCTGCATCTTGAGGATAATTTTCTTTTACAAAATCTTTGGCAAATTCTAAATAATTTTCAATCTGTAGTGTTTCGAGTTTGTAATTTGGCTTTTTATGATCGCTTTTTCTCAATAATTTTGCCGCTGTACTTCTTTGACTGCTTTTTCACTTTTCTCTTCTATCAACTTTTTTTGCTTCTTGTATCAAATATTTTCTATAATCGAACCGCCAACTGCGATAAATATCGAAAAAATTTGCCAATTCCAACTCCATATTGGTTGTTCTGATTATATAATTTAAATTTCTGGCAGAATCAGGGAATATTTGGTTGATTATCAAAGCTTTTCATAAGATTTGTTCCTCTTTTGTTGTGAGTTTCCCAACTGTAGCATCCATAAAGGTATTTATATTTTGTCGAATATATTCGTCTTCGTGTAATCGTTCCAAAGCTCGTTCAAAAAACTTCATATCATCACTTGCGATATATTTTTCAAAATCTGTTTTGTTTTTTTCTAGAAACTCTGTTTGTGTTTCTTGATCTGTTTTTTCTGTATTTTGAGATTTTGCAGGACTTCACAATAAAATCCCACTTATTGCAAGAGCATATCAAATATTTTTCCAGATTTTTTTGTTGGAATTTACTTGGTTTTTTTCGTTTAATTTATTCATTGGCGTTTGTTTATAGAAGTAAACGATGTTATTATATTTATTTTGTTTTTAATTTCAGCACATTTTTGGCAAATGTCAAGTCTGCGTTGTGTTTGATATTTTTTTTGTTTTTCTTATATAAGATGATGTTTAGTTGGAATTGGAAATTTTATGACAAAAAAAATATTTATTTCTGGGGCTTCTAGTGGGATTGGGAAGTATTTGGCGGATAATTTGCTTACAAATTATCAACTTTTTACTGCGTCTAGAAGCCCCAGCATTCACCCTGAAATCACTCATTATATCACAGATTTTCGCGATGATGCGCAAATCATTTCTTTGGCAAATCATTTATCAAAAGCCGAAATAGATCTTTTTATCCTAAATGCTGGAATTGGATATTTTGATAATTTCACAGAGATTTCTTCAGAGCAAGACAAAGAAATGATTCAGGTGAATTTACGAGCAAATATTTTTTTGATTAAGCGCTTATTATCGATGATTTCATCAAAAGCCAAACTTGTGTTTATTGGAAGTGTGGCTGGAAAATCTTTTTTTTCGTCTTGAGCTACATATCAAGCTTCCAAGTTTGGACTTAGATGATTTGTATGATCTCTGCGTAAAGAAATCAAAAATCCTTGCTTTTTGATAAATCCAAAAATAGTAGATACAAACTTTCACAAAAACAGTCAGATTTCTGTTTCTGAATATAATAAGACCTCTTTGGAAGATATATTTTTGACTGTAAATGATATTATTCTTGGCAAAGAAAAACAACGAGAAATTGATTTATAGTTAGTCTTTTTTTTCTAAATATTCTTTGATTACTTCGGATAAAGCTTCTGATAAAATTCCTAAATGTTCTGGGTCTATATTTGCTTTTTCCAAGTTATTTTCTGGGATTTTTTTTAGAAATTTTTCTTTGAGTTGAATGATTTTTTTGGCCTTTTTTTTGGGATTGGACACATCTTCAAAGCTATAAACTATTTCGTGAGATAAGGTGATTTTGAGATCTCATTTGACGAAAAGCTTGTCCCAAAAGGATTTTTGTAAATGTGAAATTGCTTCTATACTATCTCGCCCAAAAAAATCTGTTTTGTATTTAAAATATTTGTCTCGAGCAAAAAAAGTGATTCCAGATTTTGTGAGCACGATACAATCAATTCATTTATCAAAGGCATCTACTCAATAATTGACCAAAATAGAGGCTCACAAAATACCAAAAATTCGTGGTAAAAACTCTCGCGATATATAATAATTTAATACATAAAAAATTGCATAGAGTATCGCCAAAAGTCAAATAGCTTTGAAGCTGTCTTTGATAATTATGCTTCAACTATGAAAAACGATATCTTCTATGGAATCTTCGTTTAAATATTTGGATATAAATGACTTGAATATCATGAAAAACTATAGATAAAACTATTTTTGCATAGTTTCAATTTTTTTCTGCTTTTCTAAGAATTTTTCCATTCTTCATTTTGCTACTCTTTTGATTACTTTGTCTTTGTTGTATGCTGGATGACATTTGTAGCAAGATTCTACTCTAACTGGTCCTGGAACAGTAGTATTTATTGTGAATTTTGCTCCACAGATACAGTTGATTTCTACATCATTGTAGTATTTTGAATGTATTCCTTCTTTCATCGTGTGATATGAAATATAAAACGATTTTCGTAGACAAGTGGGTTTACTCGTTGGAAACTACGAAATATATTTGAAGTGTATTAGCGAGTGAATTGACTATTTAGAGCTTTGTAGTCAAATATTTCTTTTTCATCAAACCAATGTTTGATTTCAGCTTTTGCTTCGTCTAAGTTTCAAGATGCGTGTATTAGATTTGGTACACCAGTGTTTACTCAGTCTGCGTAAGCAAAGGACATATGAGAGTAATCTCATCTAATTGTACCAGGTAGTGCAGACTTTGGTTCTGTAGTTCCTACCATTTTGCGGACAACTTCCACAGCTTCTACTCATTCCAAAACTACGGCAATTACAGGATTTTTGGTCATGAAATCAATTGTCAGGTCAAAGGGTTTTTGTCCGCGACGAGATATCATTTGTCCGATTGTTTCGTAGTGATGGTACAAAAAGTCTCTATCTGGTCTAAGCATTTTGATGCCTGCTATATGCAAACCAGCTCTTTCAAAACGAGAAATAATTTCACCGGAAAGTGTGCGAGAAACGGCGTCTGGTTTGAGTACAATTAAAGTTTTTTCTACTTTCATCATATTTTTTAGCATCTAAAACTTTCTATCAAAGATATTTTTTTGCAATCAAAATTCAAGCTGATTTAATCATAGATACATATATTTTTTATGCTAATAATGTTGTTGTTTGTAGTATCTATTTCTACTGTGATTTCCCTATTTCAAACACTAATATATTCAATTATGTCTTCCAAATCTGTAGTCTGTTTGCGGAAATTCTCTATATCCAATTGGAATCAATTAGTTTCAAAAAATAAATTCAGATTTGGTATATTGTTTGTATTTGTATTGTCTGCCTGTGTGCCGATTCGTTTTATATTTATGCTATTTTTGTGGAAATCTATATCTGCTTGGTATATTTCTCATTCAAAATATAAAGTCCTGGAAGTGTTTTCATTGATGTCATTAGAGTTTATAAATTTCTCGCTAATTTTACATAAATTTTTGGTGGAAGCCAAGGTAATATCATTTGCTACTTCCAACCCAAGTTCCTTGCCTGCCAAAAAACCTTCTTCATAGCTATCCATGGTAAATTGAGCAATATCAATTTCATAGTCATCCTCAAAACTCATAGTTCTTGCCATCATTAATTCTTGATTTCAAGCAGAATCTGTAGAATCATTTTGTACTGAATATGCAACTATATCACCATTATTGTAATCCAAGTTGCTTTCTTGAATGATTTCTGATTCTTTTGTTTTTTGAGTGTTTGTTTCCTTCTGATCTGTGTTACTTATAGCCAAAATTTCATTACTACTTATTATATTATTGTCTGGACTTGTGATTCATTGGAAATATTGAAAAACAGCAATAATCAAAAGCCCTGTTGCCATTGTAGAAAATCCAATCATCCAAAACTTAATAGATTGAAACATATCTTGCCAATTTCGTTTTTTGTCTTCATTTACGATTTTCTGATCATTGATTGCTCAGATAATTTGTGCTTTTAGGGAATCTTTAAACTCTTGAGTAAAAGGACTTTTGGGTTTGTTTTGAATCAAGTCTTTTACAAGTTTTTCTAGTTGGACTTTGGTCTCTTGCAATTCTGGATCTATTGCAATCAAGTCTTTTACTATTTCTTGAATAAATTTTTCTTGCATTTTTGATAAGTTAATAATTAAGGAATGTTTGTTAATAAAATTAGTAGTCATAAATATCCAAATCTTTGAATTACAGTTTGCAATGTTCTATGAAAACTTACTTTGCAGGCGTTGGCAGATTTGCCTATTATTTGAGATATTTCTTCATAGGACATTTCATTCCAAACTCTAAGTATAAATATTTCTTTTTTGTCTTTGCCTATTTCATCCAAAAAATCAAAAATCTGATTTAATTGATCGCGATCTTGTATTGTTTGTAAAATATCGTTTTCTACGCTTTG
>CAZOFM010000030.1:7376-9076 GCA_964579255.1 uncultured Candidatus Peribacteria bacterium | reverse complement strand
CGAAAATAGCAACAGATGCGGTAACAACAACAAGGATAAAAAACTGAGCAGTGACAAGTGCAAAAATATGAACTAATGCTGTAACTGAAGCGAAAATAGCAACAGATGCGGTAACAACAACAAGGATAAAAAACTGAGCAGTGACTGCAGATAAGATAGCTAATTTGGCAGTGACAACAGATAAGATAGCTTCAAATGCTGTTACTCAAGCTAAAGTAACAAATGGTTATACGGATTTATCAACAACTCAAACTATATGAGGAAAAAAGACCTTTAGTGATGATGCGGTCTTTAAGGGGAAGTTAGTAGTTTGAACAACAACAGTAAGCACTTTAAATAGAATATTTGAGGCAGTTGATACCCAAGCATGAAACAAGGCAATCTTTCAATTTAGAAATCATGGAACAACTCCTAACACAGAAACTGTGATAAAGTTTGTGAATCATACAACAAATAGTTCAAATTATTGATCAGAGATTTCTAGTATTAGAACAAATTCTCCAACAGCTGGATCAAGTGATTTGGTTCTTAGAACATCAAGATGATCAACAATGACGGAATATATGAGAATTAAATCTGATTGAAATGTAGGTATTGGTACTACTAATCCATCATATAAACTTCATGTAGATTGAAATATAGCAGCAACAGCATTCTACTACTCATCTGATATTACTCTCAAAAAAGACCTAATTCAAATATCCAATCCTTTGGAAAAAATCTTGGCACTCAATGGATACTACTTTACTTGGAAATCTGATGATGCAAAAGATCTATGATTGATTGCTCAAGAGGTGGAAAAAATCTTCCCAGATGCTGTAAATACAGATGACGAATGAATCAAATCTGTAAAATACGCAAACCTTGTAGCTCCAATTATCGAATCTATCAAAGAACTTTACAACAAATACTTAGACCAACAATCCAAAATAGATGATTTGGAATCAAGAATTCAGAATTTAGAAAATCTTTTGTCTAATAAATAATTTTACTAAACATATATTATTATGAAAAAAATAATAAAAATCTGATTCTCTTTTGTATTATTAATATCATTATTCATAGTTTTTTCTACTGATGCACAAATGTTGATAATCAATAATACATGAGTAAATAAAGAAAAAATTGTGCCATTAAAAAATGGCTGCAAAAAGGTAATCAATAATTGTGATTTTCCTATATGAGTTCCATTATCTCCTTCTGGTGCAACCAAATCATTTTTTGAAAATGCACCCTCTTGTGTAGTTGTGACAGAATGTATCAAAGAAAAACTTTGTGATTGAACTTTACCAGAAAATGCGGTTCGAAATACAAGAGATACTTTTGTACAAGATTTTAATGGTTTTAATCGAGTGCCTGCCACAAAAACAGCAAATTATAACACAGAGCCGTCTTCTTATGAATGTAGATATAAATGTGCAGAAAATTACAACTGGAATTGAAGTGCTTGTGTTGCAGCGACAAAGACGTTTAGTTGTGCTGCTAAACCAGCAAATACAGTATGGAATACAGTAAGTAGTTATACCCAGACATGGAATGGAAGTTCTTGGACACCTGCGAACAGTACAACAACCTATAATACTACAGCTAGTAGTAGCTCATGTAGATATAAATGTGCAGAAAATTACAACTGGAATTGAAGAGCTTGTGTTGCAGCGACAAAGACGTTTAGTTGTGCTGCTAAACCAGCAAATACAGTA
>CAZOFM010000030.1:494-7276 GCA_964579255.1 uncultured Candidatus Peribacteria bacterium | reverse complement strand
AGCTAGTAGTAGCTCATGTAGATATAAATGTGCAGAAAATTACAACTGGAATTGACGTGTTTGTGTTGCAGCGACAAAGACGTTTAGTTGTGCTGCTAAACCAGCAAATACAGTATGGAATACAGTAAGTAGTTATACCCAGACATGGAATGGAAGTTCTTGGACACCTGCGAACAGTACAACAACCTATAATACTACAGCTAGTAGTAGCTCATGTAGATATAAATGTGCAGAAAATTACAACTGGAATTGACGTGTTTGTGTAAGGGGTGGAATAATTGATCCGAACAACCCTTGTGATAACGATTGTCCACCAAATTACTTAAGAGGAGAATATAGTATTGGTGCTATATGTCTTGGAGCTATGGGACGAAATAACGATATATGTTCTTGTGGTTTTTGGTGTGTTCCACAGAATACATGACCTTGATAATATTAATCAAAATCAAATATTAAAAAAGCCGGGGAGATTATCCTCGGTTTTTTCTTGATTGTAAAGAAATAATTATTATGATGAGATTGTTTATCTTTTCATAGAAATTTAATGTATCAAAAAATTGGAATCTGATTTATTGTTTTTGTAATATGACTATTTTCATCTACATTTGCTTACAAAGAATTGATTATTCAAAATATAGATAAAAAAGCTGTCAGAGTAGTCAAAGTCGTCTTGGATGGAGAACATTTTGTTGTAAGTTCAGTCGCAGAAGACGGTGGCGCGACCATCCAAGAATTAGCAAAAAAAGTCTGATGAGACACTGCAGTCAATGGCACTTTTTTCTGTCCAAGCGATTACAGTTCTTGCGGATGAATCACACATACCAATTCAGAAAGAATCTTTTTGGGAGATTGAGCGTCTTGGAGTAGACATTGGCCAGATACCAGCATTAGAATGGTTTTTGGTTTTGATAAGCAATGAAATCCAGACTTCATCCAAAATAATTTATGAAAAATGATAGATATTGGACTACGAATCAAAGCCAGTCCAGATGTAATGGATTCATTTTTATTCGCATTGTGAGGATTCCCAGCTTTATTATTGGAATGAGAAGATGTCACTTATGGTTATACAAATTATATTGATAGTAAGATGACCTCTTTTGGGAATAGAAACTTTATTTGTTCTACTAAAGATGGATCTACCATATATATGTGAGTAGTTTGAGCGATAAATATTCCACAGCTTCCAGCATATCTTAAAAAAAACTTTGATTGCCGAAATGCTTTGAATCTAGATGCTGGAGCTAGTACTGCAATGGTTTATTCTGGTTTTGTTTTGGATCAGTGAGCTCGTAAGAAAGTAATGGATGCTTTTGTCGTTTTGGATAGAGAACAATATATCAAACTTACTGGATTTGTTCCAGACAAAAAAACTCCTTATAACCCCGTAGAATATCAACTTACAGAAGCAGATTCACTCAAAGTCAAAGCTATCTACAATGTTTTACAATCTTATATTCGCAAAAACTGATCAAGTTGGAAAACAAGTTTTATATCCGTACTTCGTGCCGCAGTGACAGATTCCAAAATTATAGCTGATCCACAAAAACATGCAATTATCAAAGATTTGCTTTGGAGAATGTTTGTAATTTCACAGATTTAATAATTGATAATTGAGAATTAAAACATCTGTATAAAACAATTTAAATTAAATTAATTGATACGGAAGCAAAAAGTAAATTAAAAAAAGTACAAAATTCTCATTATTTATGCAATATTTCTCTAGTCAACCAAATCTCATTATCTGATAGAAATTGTAAAATGTATCTATCATATGTATGATCAGGATAAGTATCTACCAATATCGTTTTCTCATCTTTTCCAAAAATCCAAACTCCTGCTCCTTCATCTCGTGAATTTTTGATTTCAAATCTTCAATCCGAATAAAACATAAGAGTTTTGTTTTTTTTATCTATTTTTCTATTATCAGTAGTAAATATTTGATATCATTCTATAATTCCATCTTTCACTTTTGATTCCCAAGCTTCTCAAGTATAATATCGGATTTTATCACAAAATAGGCAGTTAAAATTTCAACCGGTCCAAAAATCCAGTCAAAAATATTCTTCAGCTCTCTGCAATGGTGATTTGTCAGTATTAAAAGAATAATTTGATTTATCCATATTTTGTATGGCTTTGGAACTAAACATTTTTTTGATTGAAGAAGTATACAAATTACCGTCCATAGCCTCTTCATAATCTAATAACTCATATCACGTCAAACTTTCTAGCAATACTATTTTTATAGGAACTCCGAAGCCACAAGTACTGGATATATTTCATCTATTATCCAAATACATTCATTCTCATTTAACCAATAAATTATATATTATTTTTTCATCTTCTAAATATTGATCCAAAATAGCAAAAGATAAAAACATTTTTTCTGTATTATATCAATGATTACAACTGGTTTTTTCAACAAGAATATCTTCTAAAAAATTTAAAATATTCGAAGTTTCTTTATTTTCAGAAATAACAACATCTTGGATGTTTTCTATGTCAAGAGTAGTCGTATTACATCAAAATAGAAATATAGAAAACAATGAAAACATTATAATCACACTTTTTTTCATTTGTTATAGAGTAAATACTAAAAAACTATTCCCCCAAAACCTTTTTCAATCTATATTCAATTCTCTCTTTCCCCAAAACCTGCATTACAGAATACAAATCCGGAGTTTTGCTGGAAGCACAAAGTGCTATTCTCATAAACATTGCCAAATCTCCAACTTTCCCTACAAATCATCATTCTTTAAATTCAGCATTATTTCAAGCAAATCCGTGATTTTTTCAAACTTCCTTGAGTTGAGCAAACCAATCTTCCAAAGTCATATTCAGATTTAATTTTTGTAAATATTCTTCTACAAACGCAGCCATTCTTGGAATATCACAAGCTTCAGGTAATTCCGGCTTATTCGCTAATAATTTCTCCCATTCGTCATCATAAAAGAAAAGAATCTGATTCTCTATGTCTTGGAATGTTGTAAATCTCTTGGGATCTTTGGGTGTATGTCTTTCTATATTCAATGCAGATTTGCTATATTCTGGATCGGATTCAAGCAATCTTGCCAAATTATGATTATATTTTTTCGCCCAAATCAAACTTTGATTGTATAATTCTGCTGTACTAATTCTGGAAAGATATGCATTATTCATATTTTGTAATTTCGTCATATCAAACAAAGCACCAGAATTATTCATTTTTTCTATATTTATTTGGAAGTCTAGATAGTTTTTGTCTGGATTATTTTTTTGCCATTCTTCATAATTTGGATCGACTATCGTCAAAAGATAATCTATGATTCACTCTGGAGCATAGCCATTTTGAAAAAAGAAATCTACATTGGATTCTGGATCATGTCTTTTGGACAACTTCCTTTTATTTCATTTTTCATCCAATTTGAGCAGGGGAGCGATATGACAATACTGCGGATGCTCCAATCCAAATGCCTCAAACAACTGAATATGCAAAGGCACAGAAGTCAGCCATTCTTCTCATCTAATCACATGCGAAGTTCTCATCAAAAAATCATCTGCAATATGTGCCAAATGATAAGTCGGCAATCCATCAGATTTAATCAAAACTATATCATTATAATTGTCTATCATATTGATTTTTCATCTAATCAAGTCTTGGAATTCTATTCTTCTACTCAAATCTCCATGCGAACGAAATCTTAATACAAAATTAGAATCTGATTTTAATTTTTCCATAATTTCTGCTTCGTTTTTGTTTCTCCAAACTGAATAATTGCTATATATTCCAGGGGTGATTTTGGATTTTAATTGTCAATTCCTAGTATCTTCCAATTCTTTTTCAGTCATCCAACAAGGATATGCTAATCATCTTTCAATAAGTGTTTTGGCAAAAACCTGATAAATTGTTTTCCTTTGGGATTGGGTATATGGTCCATAATCTCCAAAATCTGAATTATTTTCTCCAATCGGTCACTCATTTATATCTATTCCAAAAAATCTGAAATTATCTATAATCAAGTCAATTGCTCATTTTACTTCTCTTTTTTGATCCGTATCTTCTATCCTCAAAAAGAAAACTCAGTCATTTTGTTTGACGAATCTCTGTGATACCAGCGCTGAGAATAATCCGCCAATATGCATAAACCCAGTAGGACTTGGAGCAAAACGGGAGCAAGTTTTTTCTTTTCTTGCTGGATATTTTTCTGCTAATTCTTCTATACTTTGCGTTGTATCTGGGAAAATAAAGTCAGCAATTTCTTTTCGTGTAGTCATTATTTTTTTGAATTAAATGTAAAATACTCTCTAACTTATTAGGGATTTATTGTTGTTTTGCAATTGAAATTAGTTGATAATGGATAATTTGTAATTAATAATTTATTATTAAAAAATAACGAGAGACGTTTTGTCAAAGCGTCTTTATAACAATATGATAAAATAAGAGATGAATGGTTAGCAATTACAAAACCTAGTGGAGCGATTGCATATCATTATTTAATCTTCTTTTCTTTTGTTGACCAAGAAAATTCCCACATGTATCAACAATAAGAAAGCCAGAAAAGATATGCGATAAATTGACTTATTAATTATGTGTTTTTTGTTGTTTTCTGTGAATTTTTTTTCACGTTCTCTTTGTTCTTCACGACATTCTTCTCTTTGTTCTTCTGTCAAATTAGATTCTCAATCATAGTTTCCAAATTTTTGATTACATTGATACATATCCAAATAATAATTTTGTGTGAGATATATCTCTTGATCTATTGATTGTTTTTGTTGATCTATCATATCATCTCCAATTTTTGCAGAAAACAAAATTAGAGCAAAACTTAAAGCCCAAATCATAGTTTTGGAATATAAGATAATTAATCTTGGCTTTTTTGAATCTTTTGCATAAAAATTATTGTACAATACAAATAAAATCAAAAATACCAACATAGGCATTACGAAGAAAAAGGTTAGTTGCATAAGGTTTTGTATTCAGTAGCCAAACATGTTTGATATTATAAAAAAATAAATAATTTGCTTGATACTAAGATTTTTCTATTATATTTCAATTCAATTTTAATAAAAAAGAAGAATTTGAATTTATAGAGATATTTTACCAAAACATCTATAACCTAAAAAAAATTAAATTAAAAAAGGAGCGTTTGAATTTACAGAGACGCGATTAATCACGTTTCTATAAAAAATAATAAAAAAACATAGAGACATTTTGACAAAACGTCTGTAACCTAAAAAAATTAAATAAAAAAATGAGCGTTTGAATTTTTAGCCAAAGAAAACACAGAGCCAAGAAATTGATTGTGTTTTCTAGCGTTAAGAAAATTCAACAGCTCGAGGGGTTTTTGTTACTTTTTGACCCGGAAGCAAAAAGTAAATAAAGTGAGACACAATTCAAACTAAAAAATAAAAATAACGAGAGACGTTTTGACAAAACGTCTTTATGATAAGATGACAAATAGAATTGTTTGTAAAAACATATTTAATCTCATTTCTTTTATTTGATTTCCTATTGAAAAGTTTTTTGAAATATTTATTATCATGATATGAGGATAGGATTATCCTTATTTTTTTATAGTTAAACAAAAAACATGAGATTAGATGGTAAAAGTATCCAAGTAGCTATCATGCAACTTGTAGATGATTATAAATTTGAACCATACAGTGTGTTGGAAGTAGTCAAACTATGAATCAAATCCTGATTCAAAAAGGATTATCCAGAATACAAAAAATCTGAAATTATTGTACATATAGAAGACGATTGAAATGTAAATATTTACAAAGAACTGTCTGTTGTCGCAAAAGAGGATGAAATAGAGGAAGCTGAAATTCAGATTTTATTAAAAGATGCCAAAAAAATTAGAAAAGATGTAGAAGCTGGAGAAAAGATTTTGATCAATGTCACACCAGAAAAACTAGAATTATCTAGAATTGCTTCTCAAGCTGCTGCGCAAACCATCAAACAAAATCTCAAAAACATAGAAAGAGAAAGGTTTTACGAAAAATTCCAAAACAAACAATGAGAATTGCTCAAAGCAAGAGTGATTAGAGTACACGCAGATACTGTAATTTTGGACATAGAATGAACAGCTGTTGTATTGTGAGCAGATGGGCAAATTCCAAATAGATCATACGAACCAGGAGAGGAAATCTTCGTGTTGCTCAAACAAATTTCCAAGTGACAATGATGAATTATTTTGGAAATTACACAAGCAAGCCCAGAATATATAGAAGCAATACTCAAAAAGATAGTTCCAGAATTAGAAGAATGATTGGTAAAAGTAGAAAAAATGGCTAGAATCCCATGACTCAAAACCAAAATTGTTGTCTCATCTAGTGATGAAAAGATTGATCCAGTTTGAGTAATGGTTGGAAGTAGGGGAGATAGAATAAATACAGTTTTGTCTCTATTGGATTGAGAAAAAGTGGATTTCGTAGAAAATGTATGAGATTCCAAACAAATGATTAGAAATTGTCTCAAACCTGCCCAAATCGATGATATAGAAATCCAAGATAAAAAAGCTATTGTGAGAATGGATGAATCACAAAAACCATTAGCTATATGAAAATGAGCTGCAAATGTAAAATTAGCTGGACAAATTACAGGTTATCATATAGAGATTAGATAATATAAAGCACAAAAGCTGATCCATTAGGGTCAGTTTTTTTTAATAAAAAAATCGCTAATCAAAACGACTAGCGATTCAAACAAGCGTTGTGGGCCGACTTTATCAAGTCGATCTGAATACAGATATGTCACAACTCTCATTTATTTCTATCTGCAATTATTGGGTATAATCGCT
>CAZOFM010000030.1:0-484 GCA_964579255.1 uncultured Candidatus Peribacteria bacterium | reverse complement strand
TGAAGCCTTTGTCAAGTAAACTATGTTATTTCAATTATAGTCCAATTTTTTTTTAAATCAAAAAAAAGTCCCATTATACAACAACAGGACTTGACTTTTATAGAAAACCATACTTATCGACCCCGAGGTCGACGAAGTGTAATTAGTGACTTAAAAAAACAATCGTTTTTGACCCAGAAATAAAAAGTAAAATTATAGATAACAAATAATCGCTTCGCTGGAAATACTTTTTGTCATTGCCACAAAAAGTATTCAAAAAAGTCTAGTCAAAACATCCGCCATGTTGTTTTGACAGGGTTATTGCTTAGTCCAAGTCCGTCTTCCAGCTGTAATTCAAGACAGGAGGTATCGCTATGATTTATCTAAACTCAAGCACTAAAAAAAATAAAATCAAAAAAAGGAGCGTTTGAATTTTTAGCCAAAGAAAACACAGAGCCAAGAAATTGATTGTGTTTTCTAGCGTTAAGAAAATTCAACAGCTCGA
>CAZOFM010000029.1:7401-9118 GCA_964579255.1 uncultured Candidatus Peribacteria bacterium | reverse complement strand
TACGCATGGAATCTGGATATTCAGATTTTCGTCGTCCAGAGGAAATTACTTGGAGCAATAGTTTGATTCAAGATTCAAAAAGAAGAGATTTTTCCATAAATTCAATATACTTTTTTGCAGATATGCAATGAAAAAAACCAATAAAATACAAAAATAAAACTGATACAGAAAAGATTTTAAAATGACTAGATAGACAATGAATATTTGGAATAAAAGAAAACAATTTACTAATTATTCAAGACCATAAAATAATAGAAACAATACGAAAAAATGGAATTTATCAAGTAGATTGATTGGAAAACGTAATTAATAAATACCAACTTTGAAATAAATCAGATTTTTTATATTTTATTATAGATCCCAACCAAGGAATCCAAGATATAATAAATAAAAGAATTTCTTGTGTCGGAGAGCCAGATGTGAGATTTCAAGAAGATGCTTTGAGATTGATTAGATGAATTAGAATCACGAATATCCTCAATCATAAACTTAAAAACAAAAATAAGAATGCAGAACTTTTTGACTTTGAAAAAAGCACTTGGAACTCCATAAAAAAAAACCATAAATTAATTGCAAAAATAGCAAAAGAAAGAATAAAAGACGAACTAACTAAAGCATTCAAAAAATGAAATCCATTTGCTTTTGTATCTTTACTCGATGAATCTGGGCTCCTACCAATAATTTTCCCCGCCTTATATGCCACAAAACATATAGAACAACCTGTAAGATATCATCCATTTGATGTGTATACTCACACTATGTTGAGCTTATTTGAGTTACAAAAAATAAATTCTGACTATCTAGTAAGGTTGGCTATGCTATATCACGATGTTGGTAAGGTTGCACAATTTGGAGCATACAAAGACGAATTAAGTAAAGAAGAAATTAGAGAAATTCTGGCTAGCGATTTAAATCATAGAAAAGGATGACCAGATTTGGTAAAAAAAGATTTTTTCAACTTATGATTTTCCAAAAAAGAAGTAGAAATGATTGCACGATATGTAGCAAATCACCATAAAGTAGAAGAAATTGTGGATTGAAAAAAAATAGAAAATCGCATCAAAAAGATGAAAAAATTCTTATCTCAAGCATGATATAGACAAGTAGAAAATATTTTGGATATTACCATATCTGATAGATTATGACAGTATAACCCATTACAAAATAATTCCGACCTTTCTCAAATCACAGAACTTAGAGAATTACTCAAACAAATAAACGAAGAAGAATGACAATTCACAAAAAAAGATATGAAGATGGATGGGAATCTTGTGATGAAACACTTTGATTTGAAAGCTTCCAAATTGATTTGAGAACTTTTGGATTACGCTTTTGACCGAGTAATTAGCGATATAAAAACAAGAAACAACAAAAAAGATATATTGAAACATTTAGAATGAGTTTTGACTTTAATCAAAAATAAGCAAAAAGCGAAATAAAACCTAGTAATAAATCATTTACTTTTATATTTTAATACTTTATTTGTAATCGATGGACCCCTTATCATTTATTTGATTTTTAATTTTATTTGCATTATCTGCATTTTTTTCTGGAAGTGAAATTGCTTTTATGTCACTTGCAAAACACCAGATAGATTCTTTTGTCAGACAAAGAAGGCATTGATCCAAAAGTCTGAAACAACTAAAAAGTAATCCAGATAGACTATTAATTTTGATATTGGTGGGAAATAATTTGGTAAATGTAAGTACTGCAGCAT
>CAZOFM010000029.1:0-7391 GCA_964579255.1 uncultured Candidatus Peribacteria bacterium | reverse complement strand
AGATTTTGCAAATTTCTACTGATTTGAGCAAGGAATAGCAATCTGAGTATCTACATGAATTATCACACTTCTGCTTCTATTGTTTGGTGAGATATTTCCAAAAACTATAGCTACTCGTTATGCTGACAAAATTGCATTATCTGTGGCAGGGGTTTATATATTTTTGTGAAAACTCCTCTACCCTATTGTAATTGCAATTGAATACCTAATGAAACTTTTTCAAAAAAACAAAAAAATTGAGGATGTGATAACCGATGAGGAAATTGAATCGTTGATAGATATGTGAAATAAGGCCTGAATCTTTGAAAAATGAGAGTATGAAAAAATCAAAAACATGTTGGATTTCTATGAAATTACCGCACAAGAAGTAATGACTCCAAGAATAAAAATAGAATCTCTATCTGATAATTTGAGCGTAAAAAGAGCGAAAGAAATTTTCTTGAAATACTCACATTCTCGTGTACCAATTTATCAAAAAACAATAGATAATATAGATCATTTTATTACTTTGAGAGATTTGATTAATGCTGAAAAAAGTTGATTAGAATCCAAAAAACTAAAAGAATTAACACTATCAGAAATGCTCAAAGTACCTATCACCAAACCAATACACCTAATACTTGAACAATTCAAAAGAACTCGTAGTCATATAGCCACAGTAATTGATGAATATTGATGAGTTGCTGGGATAATTACTCTGGAAGATGTAGTGGAAGAGGTTTTTGGAGAAATAATGGATGAAATAGACAATGAGACTGTTTCTATCAAAAAAGATTGATGAGCTTATATTTTCAAATCTCATATTACTATGGATGAATTTTTGGAAAAAATGGCTGTTTCTTTCTATGAAATTGGAGTTTCTGAAGATGAATTTGGAGGAGAAACATTGAGTTATTTCATTACTAGTCATCTAGAAAGATTTCCAAAAACTGGTGAAGAAATCCTTTTGAATATCAATAGAGACGATTTTAAAAATAATAATTTGTATATAAAGATACTATCTTTGGAAAAAAACGCCATCAATGAAATAAAAGCTGAAATTGTAAAGTCCAAAAAAACAAAATAAATCTGAATTTTTGACTTGCATTTGGATTTGAATATAATTGTTGTAGTTTATATCAATCTTGTGAAAATGGATTTTGAATATATTATAATACTATCAGTTGTTTGAGTGATCGGATTTGTTTTTTTAATATTTTTTATTTATCATTTAATCTTACTAAAGCTTCAAAAAAATCATAGCAAAAACCAAATTAACAAACTAAGATTTTTGCAGGTAAAAATTTCAAAAAATGTCGTAAAAACTGCCGAATGAGATACTGGAGATAGTGTCTGAAATATGAAACAAAATATAGAAATAATGAATCAGATTTATAAAAATTTGTATTCTATTTTTGATGATAGTTGGGCACACAAAAAATTAGGTAACAATTACGTTTCTGTAGAGATATTTATAGAAAGAGAAACTATTAAATTCATTATTGGTGTTCCCAAAAATCATATAGAAACTTTAGAAAAAAACATATGAAGCTTTTATCCTTGATCTGTAGTAGAACATATAAAACAACCCAAATTAATGGAAAAGGGGAAATACATAGATTGATGAGAGTTTGTTTTAAACAAAAAAAACATATTTCCAATTAGAACATACGAATCATTTGAAGCAGATCCTATGGATAGTTTGCTGTCTGCTTATTCCAAGGTTTTTGTAGATGAAAAACTATCTCTACAGTTATTGATAGAACCACTACATGAAAGCATGTTAAAATGACTTAGAAAAGAAACAGAAAAAGAGAAAAAAACCAAAAAAAGTTTATTAAAAAAAATAAAAAAACTATTCAAAAGTGGAGAAAAAGAAGAAAAAGAAGAAAAAAACTATGATTTTTCTCAATGACAATTATGAGATTTAGATAAAAAACTTGATGATGAAATTTTTAATGTAAAAATTAGAGCTATAGCAATATCTCCATCTCAAACTAGAGCAAAAAGAATAATAGACGATTTAGCAAAATCTTTTTTTCAATATACATATATAGGACTGAATTGATTCAAATTTAAGTCGGCTAAAAATATTAATAAATTCACAAAACTATTTGTAAAAAGATCTTTTTGTTCTGAAAATTCAATATTTAGAAAAGTATTAAATTTTGGTAAAAAACAGATTCTGAATATAAAAGAACTTTCATCTATTATTCACTTTCCACATCCCAAGTTTAATAAAAATCCCAGATTTGCTTTTCAAAATTACAAAATTGTAGCCGCACCAGATAATTTACCAGATGATGGGATTTTACTATGATGGAATACCTATTTGGGAAATAAAAAAGAAATTAGATTTACAGATGAAGATAGGTTTAGACATTTGTATATTGTATGACAAACTGGTACAGGTAAATCCACAATACTAATTACTCAAGCATTAGAGGATGTAAGATCAGGAAACGGTTTTTGTGTATTAGATCCACATTGAGACATGTGTGATGCTATTATGGATAGATATCCAAAAGAAAGAATAGACGATTTGATTTATTTTGATTTGGCTAATACTGAGTATCCAATTGCATTTAATCCTTTGGATGGCACAGAAACTGAAGATGAAAGAGATGTGGTGACTAATGATCTGATTGAAATGTTTGTAAGTCTATATTGAGAAGAAATTTTTGGACCAAGGATTCAAGATTACTTTCGCAATGCTTGTTTTCTACTTATGGAACAAGAAGAATGATGAACATTAGTGGATATTATGAGATTGTTTACAGATGATGCCTTTGCCGAAAGTAAAATTAGAAATGTAACAAGTCCTGTGATTGCATCACGATGGAACAAAACTTATAGAAAAATGTGAGATAGGGAAAAAGCAGAAATTATTCCGTTTTTGCAAGCAAAATTTGCGCCTTTTACCACTAGTACTTATGTAAGGAATATTATTGGCCAACCAAAGTCTGCATTTAATTTTAGTCAGGCAATGCAAGAAAAAAAGGTGATTCTGTGTAAATTATCTAAATGACTTGTTTGAGAAGAAAACAGTAAGTTAATCTGAAGAATGATTGCCATGCAAGTCAAACAAGCAGCACTCAAAAGAGCTTCAATGGAATCCAAAGATAGAGTTCCTTTTTTCCTGTACGTAGATGAGTTTCAAAATTATGTTTCTCAATCCTTTGAAAGTATTCTATCTGAAGCAAGAAAATATAAGCTTTGATTGACTATGGCACATCAATATATGGATCAACTCAAACAAAAGGGATTAGGATGAGAAATTGATCTCTCCAAAACTATTTTAGGTAATGTGTGATCTATACTTGCATTTAAAATCTGACCAAATGATGCTGATGTATTGGAAAATGTGTTTTCACCAGATTTTAGCAAATGAGATTTAATGAATTCAGAAACCTTCAAATGAGTGATGAGATTATCTATAGATAAGACACAATCTAAACCATTTAGTATATCTACTAAAATATTTTTTCAAGAACCAATTATTAATACTCCCGAAAAAATTGCTATAATGCAGCAAATTTCAGCACTCAAACGAGGAACGAAGAGAGAATTAGTTGACAAAGAGATTTATTTTAGGGTTGGGGTCTAAATCAGACGCTTTGGTGGTAATACCAATTTTTGATAATTTTTTTCTTAATAAATCTATAAGATATTGTCTATCTGATTCATCCAAATATGTAAAATTTTTTGCTTGAGATCATTGATTACTAAAAGCTTCATACAAAGATAAAACTTCTGAATCGTTAAGCGCTTCAGCAATTTCTTTTTGACTCAATACAATTTCTCTTTTTTTGCGAAGTTGATTGATCTCGCATTCTGCATCCATTTTGAGTTTTGTATACAAGACAACATCTTTTTGAGCAGTTTCATTAAAAGAATAAGAATCAGATTCTTCATTACAACAGTCATCCAAAACAATTTCAATCAAGAGTTCATAACGATTTATTATTCTTTTTAGATTAGAAACTTGTTCATTTAAAGTTTTTAATTGGTTTAGATAATCCTCCATCACAAAATAGAAAGAATTAAAAATTGTATAATCTTTTTATATTTGTTTCTACCAATAATTTAAAATCCTCCAATTTAATATTCAAAAAATCCGAAGCAAATTTATATATATAAGCTACATAAGCTGGATGATTGGTTTGTCATCTCACAATTTGTGGAGTGAGATACGGTGCATCTGTCTCCATCAATAAGTGATTTTTTTCTACAATTTTTAATGTATCTTTGAGATTATCAGTATTTTTATAAGTAATGTTCCCACAAAATCAAATAAATAATTTTGGAAATAAATCCTTCAATTGTAAGTATTCCTCTGGTCAATATCACCAACAATGAAAATAAACAGTCAGATTTTTATAATTCTGTAAAATATCTATTGTCTGAGAGAAATTATCGCGCGAATGGACTACTATTGGAAGATTTGTTTCTTGGGCGAAATCACAGTGCATAGCAAAAAGCTCTTTTTGTAAATCCAAGGTTTCTGGTCAGTTTGGATAGTGGACATCAATTCATGTTTCTCCAATTGCTACGATATGTGTTTTGTAAGCAAAAAATTGTTTTTGTAATTGCTCCATTTTGGATTTGTAATTTTGGCGATCAATTAGATTTTCTACGCATTCCAAAGGGTGTCGTCATATACTAGCTTTTACCAAAACTTCCGGATATTTTGATAAAGATTGCTGGGCAATTTCTATTCATTTCTGATTGTAAAACTCACTTGCGCCAGAATTTACTAATCATTTTCATCCTGCTTGTACAAAAAGGTCCATATATTGTTCTCGATTCGGAAACATTTTTTCTGAGTTTAAATGAGTATGTGCATCATACATTTATTTCTGTGTAAATATTAAAAATTCATTTGTGATTCTAATGTTTTGGAAATAATATACAATCCAAAAAATATTCTTACTTGATATTTTAATGACAATTGTTTATAGTTTAATCAAGAAAAAGAATCTGATTTTTATTTATTGATATTAATTTATATGTTTGATTTTGTAAAAAATAGGGATAAAGAAATCCATAAGTCAATTTTGGCTGAACATCAGCGCCAATCCAAAAGCATTGAATTGATTGCAAGTGAAAATTATCAATCTGCGGCTGTTTTGCAGGCACAAGCATCTCCTTTTGCAAATAAATATTCTGAAGGAACACCTGGTAGAAGATATTATGCTTGACAGGAAAATACTGATACTATAGAGCAATTAGCGATTGATAGAGCAAAAGAAATTTTCAAATCAGACCATGCAAATGTACAAGCTCTTTCATGAGCGGCAGCAAATATTTGTGTATATGCAGGATTATTGCAACCAAGTGATGGGATATTATGAATGAGTTTGAGTCATTGATGACATCTGACACACTGATCACCTGTTACTTTTATATCAAATATTTTTAGTTTTTATAATTACAAAACCAAAGCTGATGGAAAAATCGATTTTGATCAGATTCGTAAACTTGCACACAAATACAAACCAAAAATGATTTTGGCTGGATTTAGCGCTTATCCTAGGAATTTAGAATATGAAAAATTTGTAGAAATAGCTGAAGAAATATGAGCTGTAGCTTATGCGGATGTTTCACATATATGAGGATTTATTGCCGCAGGATTGTTGCAAAATCCCATGGATTATTGATTTCATGCAATGATGACAACGACTCATAAATCTCTTAGATGACCAAGATGAGCTATCATTTTGAGTAAATGAACTGTTTCCAATCCTTTGAATAAACCTGAAAATACTATAAAAAATATTCCTACTAGAATAGATAGAGCAGTATTTCCTGGAATTCAATGATGACCACATATGAACACTATTTCTGCAATAGCTGTTGCCCTCAAAGAAGTCAAAACTCAAGAATTCAAAGACTACGCAAAACAAACTTTGGATAATGCACAAGTTTTGGCACAAGAATTCCTTTCTCGTGATTATAATCTTTGGACAGGAGGAACAGACAACCATATGATTATAATAGATTTTCAATGAACAGAAATGGATTGAGCAATAGCAGAAAACACTTTGGATAAAATCTGAATTTCTACTTCCAAATCTACTATTCCAGATGATCCCAATCCTCCATTCAAACCTTCTGGACTGAGAATTGGTATGCCAGCAATGACTACTAGATGAGTCAAAGAATCTGATGTAAAAAAAATAGTCGAATATATTGATCTAGCATTAAAAAATTATGACAAACCCAAATTATTAGAAAATCTCAAAAAAGATATTGAGGAATTTACAAAAGATTTTCCTGTTCCAAGTATTTAATATTTCTTGATTTTGGAGATTATTTCCTTACAAAACAAAGCGTAGATTTTTATCTTATTAATTATATCAAATGTTTGGTAAAGTATGAGAACTCAAAAAAATGTATGACAAATACAAAACACTACAAAATGCACTAAAAAACTTAGTAATCAGATGAAAAGAATGAAAATTCACTGACTCAGAAGGCAATGAAGGAGATTCTGTAATTGTAGATATTTCAGGAGAAATGAAATTAAAAGATCTGACAATAAATGACTTATCTTTGCTGGATCCTAGCAAAAAAGAAGACTTGGAAAATCTGATTCTTGTTTGTTTCCAAAAAGCACAAAATAAAGCTCAAGAAGTTGCAGCAGAAAAGACAAAAGAAATTCTTTGATTTGACCCATCAGATATGTGAAACTTACTTGGATGATGAGGAATTCCTGGATTGTCTTAACATATTGGACTTACTATATTTATTTCAATATCAGTCTGTTCCAACCTCATTACATAATCATACAAGCTTCCTACACAAATCAAAGGGAGCTTTTTTTTCGTTTTTTTCTCTACCAAAGATATAAGCGGAACTACTATTTTTCCAATCATATCATTTTTGTTTTTACTATAACTAGATTTTGGTAAATCCTTATTGGATATTTCTTTTCAGATATTTTCAATTAAAATGCTAAGCACTTCTATTGTTGCTGTTTGAGAAGGAATTTCTTTGGAACTTGGTCTTTTTCAATTTATATATATTTTATTATTGATTTTGTCCAATAAGATTCAGGTTTTTTTATTTTCAATCAACCTATTGCAATCCCCAATCATAATTTTTCAAGCCACACTTTTGATTGTACAATTTCTACCGTCCAAAAATTCAGAATAAATGTTTTGAGATAAGTCTTGTTCTATTTTGCATCACTCATAAGCCAATCAATCCAACCAATTTGTATATATTAATTTTGAACCAGAAAATGTTTGAGATAATCCCTCTACTACTCACATTACGGAATTTCTAAATCACTCCAATGGCAACATAAAAATCACAGATCATCACATAATTGTGCTATCATTTGGTGCCAGAGAAAAATATTTTGATGGTCATGGAAATTTTTCTAACATTTCTTTGATATATCTCAA
>CAZOFM010000028.1:0-9354 GCA_964579255.1 uncultured Candidatus Peribacteria bacterium | reverse complement strand
TGAGCAAAATGATCAATTGCAAAATTTATTACAGAAGAATCATTAGAAAAACTTCCAAATAAACCAGAATGAGAATTTACATTATTATTCCAGTTTGGAGAATGGTGAGATGTTACGAAATATCTGGGATTACTGAGGACCAAGCTTCTCCAAGATTTTGAATCGCTCAAAGATAAATCCGATGAAATGAATTTCTCTTTTATCATCGATTTCCCCTTATTCGAATTGTGAAGTGATGGTAGTCTGTGATCAGTTCATCATCCTTTTACCAAACCCAAAGACGAGGATATTCCATTTATCAAAGAATTATGAAAAAAGATTCTTGCTTGATGAGAGATGAGTGAAGAAGAAAAAACCAAACTCTTGTCAGTAAAATCAGATTGTTATGATATTATTATAAATTGAAATGAAGTAGGTGGCGGAAGTATTAGGATTTTTGATAGAGAGTTGCAACAGGCGATTTTTGCGATTTTGTGATTGTCTGCTCAACAAATCCAAGATAGATTTGGTCATATGCTCAAATCTTTTGAATATTGAGTTCCGCCTCATTGATGATGTGCGTTTGGATTTGATAGAATCGTGATGCTTTACCAAAATACAGAAAATATTCGTGAAGTAATCGCTTTTCCCAAAAATCAAAGATATCGTGATTTGATGATAGATGCTCCAAATGAAATAGATTCTGATTTACTCGCAGAGTTGGGCTTGATTTTGAAGGATTAGATTTTCAATTGACATTTTGCCAGAAATCAATAAATTCCTATAACAAATAAAAACATAAAAAAATAATACTATGAAAAAAACACTTTCTTTTTCCTTATTGGTTGTGGCATATTTGCTATCAGGCTTAATATTTATTGCATTAGCCATTAATGGATTAATTTTTGCTTTCAAGGGAATTTATCCATTTAAGTCGCTTGTAAGTGCCGGAATACTTGGTATTTTGTTGGTACATATTGTTATATATATAACAATATTGCTTGTGGGATTTTTTATTTTAAATAGTTTGTTGAAACTTTTAAAAAAGAGATTCCAGTATTCCCAAAAATATTTGATTCCAATGTCAACTAAAGCAATGATTTCGCCTAATGGAGCAGAGATTTTATGTATTGCGGTTTTCCCAGATGGAATGACTTATCCTGGAAAGCTAAAAAAAAGTTCAGATGGAAAAAATTTCTCCTTTAAAATGGTTTTGAATGGAACCAGAATTACATTACATGAGGACTCTCTAAAAAGAATTAGATTTAAACAAAACAAGAAGAAAAATTAAAATTTTTCGAAAATAGTCCAGGGAATTTCCCTGGCTTTTTTTTAATAAAAAAAAGAGCTTTTACAAGCTCTTAGTAATATTTGTTTGTATATTGTTTATTATATTGTATGTAAACCAACCATCCAATCCTCTAAATACCTGTGGTTTGATATTCATATCTTTGATTTGGATTCAGATTCAATCTTCATAAGAGAATAGCTTTCTAATTTCATCAATACTGACTTTTACACGAATACAATTTGAATCAAAGTACACACTTTTATTCGTAATAATAAATATTCATATTGCATTATATTTCATTTTTTTTGGATTGATATAATTTCATTTAAACAAAACGCTTCTAAAATAGAAACCTAGTTCTTCATCATCATCGTCAGCTTTCCCAAAAGAATGCATTTTATGTTTTTTCTTTGCTGGTTCAAAAAGTTCAACTCATTCAAACAACCAAACAATTTTTTCATCTTTATCAAAGTCCAACTGCAAATCTCCCACCACATTAAATTCTACCTGTGGAATTTTGCCCAAAGCCAAATCTCTGATCAATACAGCTTTCATAAAGTTTTGAAAAGCACCATTTTTATTCAACACATCTTGCTCTACATCCAATGTCTCTTGAAATAAAGATAAACTCTCTTCTTCATCTTTAGTCAAAACTCCATCATACAAAAATTTCTGTACAGCTTTATCGTAATTATATGTATAGATTTCATTTAGTTTTTGTTCGCTAACAACTCATTCTTTAGCTAGTTTTTCAATTTTGTTTTTTAATCATTTAAATTCTGATGGGTGTCTAATTGCAGATTTGATCAAATAATTAATCTCTTCTACATTATTTTGGTATAGATTTTCACATTCTTTATGTCTTTTCTTAAACAATCCTGCATCTTTTTTGCAGTAAATACATTTTGCCATGCTTCTTTTGATAATAAATTAAAAGCTTTTTTATATTATATTTAGATTTATTTTTTTGTCAAATATTCTGACTTTTTATCTTGGATCTATCTTTTTTTTAAAGAAATAGAAATTACAATGCTTTCAGAAAAATTATCGCTTTTTACAATATGAGTTTCGCTATGATGTTCGTCAGGATTTATATCCAGGACATCGTTTAATCCTAGATCGAGGCATTTTGCTATTGCTTCTTTTTGAGTCCGTGATATGTAAAATTCATCCCGTGATTTGTATGTTTTCCCTTGATTTCTGTCTTTTAATAAGCTTTGTGATCTGATTTTTATTATTTCTGCATCCAAACCAATCTTTTTTTCTGCAAATCCAATGACAATATAATCACCACAAAAAGAGCAGGAAAATCGTAATTTCTCATTTATGCGATAATTTCAATATTCAATTTCTTCCCATTTCCCAAAATTTTGTTCCAAAAAATCGCTTATTAAATATCTAGATACGAGTGATTTTGAGTAATGCAATGATTGCTTTTTGATTTCTTTTTTATAATTTTCGCTAAATCTTTTTTCAGCAATTTCCAGTAATTCTTTTTGATTTTTTATAATATAGAAAAAACAATCTGATTCTTTTTTTTTATATAAATTGATTTTTTCTAGTTTGCTTTGCATATTTGCATTTTGGAATAAATATTATTTGATCATAGCTTTCAATACTTTATAATCAGTTTTTCCCGTTCACAACACAGGAATTTCTTTTACAACAATTACTTCGGATATAGAAACGAGATTGCTAACTCATCTTTCTCTTAGATAATCATTCAATTCTTTGATATTTGGTTTTTTTTCTTTATCTACGATAAAAAACGCTATTTTTGCTTTTCAATCATCCAATTCTATTGCTTCTATTGCCATTATTATTTCATCTCATTTGGAGTATTTATCCAAAAATACTTGTTCAATATATGGCAAGCTAATCATTTCTCCAGCTATTTTTATAAATCTTTTTAATCTACCACTAATTACGATATATCAATCTTTGTCCAAATATCACAAATCTCCAGTTTTATAAAAATTCTTTTTCCCTATTTTGACAAAAGGATTTTCTAGTTTTTTGTCCAAATATCATCCAAAGACACTTGGTCCAGAGACAAAAATCATTCATTCTTTCTCTTTTTGCTTGATTTCTTTGTTTGTCTCCAAATCCAAAATCAAAACTTCTAATCAAATAATAGGCAGTCCCACAGTTCCAGCTTTTGGTTTTTCCAGAGGATTCACAGAGATTACAGGACTACATTCGGTGATTCCATATCATTCTACTAGTTTTGTTTTTGGAAGCTTTTTTGCTAAACTATCAAAAATTTCTTTTGGACATTTTTCGGCTCAAACTATGACAGCATTCAAAGTTTCTAGTTGCTCAGCTGATCAGCTGGATAGAATTCCTTTGAAAAATGTAGGAGTCGCCGCCAATCCCGTAATCTTCGTATGCGTTATCAAGCTTGTCAGAGTTTTCGCATCATTCGGATCTGGCGAATAAACCACACGCATCCCCGTAATCAATGGACAAATCGTAGTAATAGTAAATCCAAAACTATGGAAAGGTGGCAAAAATCCCAGCAAAATATCATCCTTCCTCAAATTGACAAGTTGGAAAGATCATTTGATATTCTGAATTATATTTTGATGAGTCAATGAAACAGCTTTGGGCAATCATTCACTACCTGATGTAAACAAAATCACAGCTTCTTTTTGTTGTTTAGCAATTGGCATACGATAGGATTTGTACAAAGCGACCAACTTTTGTTTGAGCGAAATCTTCTTCAACATATCTTCCAAAAATATCATAGGATGTTCGTCAAAATAATCCAACTTCACTTTGTTATAAAAAGTTTTACTCGTAATAATCGCAGGAAGTTTCTGATATTTCAAACAATGTTCAAAAGCTTCTTGGGATTGAGTCCAGTTGATCATCACAGGGATTTTCCCCGCAAGATAAGTTGCCATCACCAATAAACTAGTCCCCGTCAAAGCAGGAAGCATTATTCCAATATAATTTCCTGGATATTTCTTGAGCAAATCCGCAATCAAATAAGCTTTGATCAGATAATTTTTCTTGGATTGTAGTCCAAATGCCTGATCATAACAAAAACTTTCTGACTTATTTTTTTTGAAAGCTTTTTTCATTAATTCTGGAATCGTATTTTCTTTTGTAAATTCTTTTACCTTATCATACAAAAATATAGAATCTGATTTCTCTTCAAATTTCCAATTACATTCTTTGATCTCTTCTTTTGTCGTGGATTTTCACATTCACATCATCACATAATCTCCTACAAGTTTCAAATCAAGCAATGGGGGATTGGATGCTCATGGATATTGTTCTTGGACAAAAGACTTCAATTCCGCGGTATCCAAAGAATCAAAAAATAGGTCAAAAACAAGATGAGTGTTGATATTGATTTTTAGTTTTGATTTGTTGTTTTTGTTATCATCAATCTGTTTTATTTCTTTAATTTTTTTGACAATGTTTTCCAATACTGACTGATCAAAATCTACATTTGTATAATCTTGTACTTGCTTCAAAACTTCTTCAGATCACTCAATACTCGGCAATTTTCTGTCTTTTGTATTGTTGTAATAAAAATAGTGTTTCAAATATAGTAATTCTTCCTCTCAATTTTGGTTGTACTTGTCTTCTAGATATTTGTTGAATTGATTCAGATTATATTTATTTATATGTTTTTTGGCTTCATCTGTGATGTTTTCTATATATATTTTCACTTCTCTTTTTGGAATAAAGAAAATCAGATTTGCAAGTCCGTACCATAGTCATTTTAGTATAAATCCAATCAAAGATGGAGTTTTTCATATTCGTGCCTTTGATGACGAGCTGCCTCGTAATCCTTCCATCCTAACCAATAGGATATCGGTGTCTTTGGGGATTTTTTTCATTACTTCATATACAACTTTTTTTCCAATTATTTTTTCTTTTGCTTGAGTTTTTAGCTGTCCTGATGGATAAACTACGATATTTTTTCCTTTTTTCAATTCTTGAGTGATGGTTTGGACTGCGTTTTCTAGATCTGTCTGTGATAGAGATTCTATAGAATTATTGATTCCAATAGCTCATATTGCCTTGAATATAGGCCTCAAAAATGGATTTTCGTAATAAGTGTTGTCTGCTAATGGATGTAGTTTTTTGTATTTGCTCAAAAATGCAAGTAATATTTGTGGATCTATCAATGCTACGTGATTTGGGAGAATCAATGCTCATTCTGTGTCCAAAAGTTCTTCTCATTCTATTTTCACATGATAGCGGAGTGATAGTAGTTTTTTGTAAAGGTAGAAGAAAATTTTCATTTTGTTTTTGTTAATCAATAAAATCACCATCTTTAGTATAGTCCAAAAGTTTTTTTTGTCAAATTTTTTTCGTGTTTTGAGGGGGGTTGGGGAGCTATATCAAAATAATTTAATCCTCGGATATTTGACTAAAAACAAAATAGGATTATAATTCGACTATATTTTATTTAATAATTTTTCAATATGAGGTATTTAGATAAAGAAATTACACGAAAAATTGTGGCTGGATTAGCTATTTTTTGATTTTTATATTTATCAAAGTTATATTTTGTAGATAATGCTATTGGTGCTCGATTAGCAACTTTGTTAGCTTGATTATATGCTTTATTTGTTCCTATTGTTTTTGCTTTATTAGATAGGTTATATGAAATAGAATCTCCTATTAGTAAAGTTACCAAAAAACATAGAAGAATTGAAGAACCAAAAAAACTTATAGATAAACTTAGAATGATGCATCCCAAAAAATTTGAAGATTTTGTAAAATTATTATTTGAATTAAGGGGATATAAGATAATATATAAATCTTTTTGGAAAAAAATCAGATGATTCTGGATACCTAGAAAAGATTGATGAATAGATTTGATAGCTTTAAAAGATTGACAAAAAACTTACATACAGATAAAACAATATATTTCCAAATGTGTGTCAGTAAGTGATGTTAGAGAGTTTTATGGGGCAGTAGTTAATAATTTACGGTCATCTGATAAAGTAATGTTTATCACTACATCAATATTTTCTTCTGATGCAAAACAATATGCTAAAAAATGTGGTATTAAATTAATACCTTATGACAAAATAGAAAAGGTTGTTGGTCTTATTAAAGATGTGGAAAAGAAACAAAAAATCAAAGACTTTTTCTCAAAAATAATATATTATAGAAATAAATATAATCGTAATATGAGAGCTTGTCCTAAGTGTCGTGCACCATTAACAAAGAGAGGAAATTTTTATTGATGTTTGAATTATTCAAACATTATTTGTGATTATACAGAAAAAATTTAGTAGATTTTATATTTTTTAAGTAATTCTAAAACATCTTCATATGCTTCTGCTTTTCATCAAAAAACTCATTTCCTCAAAATTCTTCAATTTTTTCACTTTCCCATAATTCTTCTTTATATAATTTTCTATACTGTCTAGCTCGTGAATTTATTTCTTTATATAAACTTTCTCAAACTATTTTTTCAAGAAATCATTTCGCTAGTAATTTTGTGGTATTTTTATATATGTGTTGCAAATTTTCTCGGATTTCAAATGTTTGATAGAACTCGTCATCTTTTATTAGTTCTTGTTCTTCTGGTTCTATTTCTACAAAATCATCATCTTCTGGAGTATATTCCTTACACATAACTAAGAATGGAAAATAGAAATTAGGATATTTATTCAAATATTTTAAAATTTTTATAATGAGTTCTCTGCTTATTCTCATTTTATCAGTTTTCACGATCTAAAACTGATCGTGATCTAATTATTATCTTTAAAATATCAAGTGAAAATATTTTTTATAGATCCATTTTTTATAAAAGCTGATACTTTCATGGACTAATAAATTTTAAATATGATTTGTCTCTTAAAATTTGTAATTGTTGCCTAATCTTATCCTTTATAAAATTATTGTTTGGATATTTTTGCTTTAGTTTGTTTTCAAATTTATATATTTCTTCCAATGTAAACTCATTTTTATTTAATTCTTCTATGCACTTCATGATATCTATAATCCATCCTTTTCATTCAATAGTTTTGGTTTCTTTTAAAAATAAGGTTTTAGCCCAATTGTCTAAAATATTGTTCTTATCGATATAATTTCAGCTTTTAATGTAGAATATTTTTCAACTTTCTGGTATTCATTTAAGTAAAATGTTACATCAAACCCATCAAGCTCTTTTTGCACCTTCTCATAAAGGCTTCCTTTTTTCTATGATATTGGGGATAAAATAATGTTTTGGTATAACAAAAAAATTCAATATTTTAAAATCTATTGTATAATTCATAAAAAAGAAATTTGGGTTTTTATTGCTAGATAATCTTTCAATCATTGTAGAGTAAGCTCCATCTGTGATTTTATTTCCAATAGTTTTTCAAGATTTTAATTCATAATCCTCAATACAATTATTACAATAAAAGTCAGCGACTGGTTTATTATTATCATATTGAAATATTGGATTTCAACAATTAGGGCAAAAAACATTCTTTCAAACCCAAGATTCTGTTATGATTCTAATTTTTTGAGAATTGCTTTTGTATTGTGTTGCAATATTGGTATCAAGAAATAGCATTATTTAAATTTAGAATAAATTTGTTTCTTAGATCGAAAAATACAGCTCATCATCCAATAAAAGGCTCAAAGTAATTGTTGAAGTTTTTAGGATAAAAAACCTCTAATTGGCTCAAAAGTTGTCTTTTGCCTCAAACTCGTTTTATAAATGGTTTATATTTTTTTGCATTAAATGTTTCTTGAATAAATATAAACTTCCCAAGTTATAAACTATAATAGTTTTCCATCAAAATCAATTATAAATATTATATTTTGAAATTCCACTACAAGTTGAAAAATCAATAAAAGTCAGATTTTTGTTTGATAATTACACATATAATTTTTAGTAGATTTTTGGGTAATATAACATTAACAAAAAAACTCTTCCTCAGAAGAGCGTGGATTTCCTTAAACTTGTTTTTTTGGAGATAGTCGGGAACTTTTCGAACATATAAACAAAGCCATTTTGGAAGTAAATCCAATGTTTACAAAAGAGATAATAGAGTTCTATTTTTCACTATACCCAAAAGAAAAAGAAGAGATTACTTGGTTAACAAAAAAACAAAAGAAATTTTATTGATTATTTTAGTATAGAGGGGTATCTAAAACAAAGAGATAAAATTAAAAATAAATTGTTGATTGGTGTTTTAGTGGATGAAAAAACGTCCCAAATATAAACTTTTACAACCAAAAACCCAGTTTAAAACTAGTACCAATAAAAACAACAAAAAAAGTGCTCAAAAATTTGACAAATAAAAAATTTCGATTATACTTATATCGTCATCAAAGGATGTTGATTCTAAAAAATTGATGTCTGTATGATGTAGGGTCTTTATCATAGAACAAATTGATTTAACTATTTTTGTATCTTATGTAGTTTGTATTTATCATCTTTGTTTTGGTTTTTATTTTAGAAATAAAATATTTATCAATTTAATTTTGGTTATACTTTGGTACTACTTTCTTTAATGGTAATTAATATTATTATTTAAAGTTTGTATTACTATATATCTACTAATAAATTAAAATTATTATTTATTCTTTGGTTTGTTTATTCTTTATTGATTTTACTTATCTTTGAATTTATTTTGTTTAATTTGTTTTGATATATCTATATATTGATATTTCTGTTTATTCAGGCTGTTTAAAGATTTATTCTTTATTACAAATATTATATTTCTTGAAAGAGAGATATCAGACAAAAGATTAAAGATAAAACTGTCTGCTTTGTAAAATATGTTGTTTGTTTATTCATCTTCATATTATAGTAAAAATAGTATTATTTCAATATAGGACTTGTGATCTCTTTGTATGTTTTGTTATAATTAATTTAATATGCTTTTTGTATTTTAATTTAATTTATATATTACATTGTTTATCATCATCAGTCCTTGTTCTTTTGATAAGATTCAATAAAGCCTTAGATTTTTTTCTAAGGTTTTTTCGTAAAAACAAAAAAACACCCTTAGTAAAAAGAGCGTAAATAGTTCGTAATTTTTTTCGTAAATGCTCGTAAAACAATGGACACATTAACTTATGTTCTGAACCATCTAGCTTCAATTACGAAG
>CAZOFM010000027.1:2671-9550 GCA_964579255.1 uncultured Candidatus Peribacteria bacterium | reverse complement strand
TTTCAGTATTAGTTTCTCATAATCCACGCATCGCTCATCCAGATCAAGAAGCTGATCATCATTGGCGAGATAGCTCCATTCACATTCCATAAATTCTTGGTCACATATGCTTGATGGAAGCAAGCTCTATTTGCAATCTTGCCTCTCATCATTCTGCATGTTTGCCGAAAATTTTGAGAATTAGATCTACTCTATCTCGTACCTTTATATTGTAGGGGCGAAGTTTTTCTTCAATATAATAAGTCTGTCTGGGTTTGAGGATATTCCCAATTATCAATGTATTGGCTCAAAGTCTTTGCATATCTTCAATTATTTCCTCTAATTTTCATTTACCGACATAAGTTTTGTGGTCAGGTTCTTGTTTTTTTTGATATTTTTGTAAAATCACCACTCATCAATAAGTATTTACCAAGTTTTCTAATTCATTCATTCTATCTGCCAAAATTTCTGGAGTAATATCTTTGGTCACAACATCTACCAAAAAAACTTTTAAATCCTCTTCGTGCTGACGCTGATCAAACATTTACAAAAACATTTAGTGATTTAAAAAATCCACAAGATTGTTATGGTTTTTGTAAGGTTTTGAAAGCGATTTGCAAATGAGAAATTTTATCGACCCCGGGGTCGGCGGAAAATGACAAGGTGCTTTGTGGGGTTTTCTTTTTCCTTAAAACTATTGGAAATAAAAAAACAAAACAATATAAATAAAGCATTCTTTATTCTTAATCAGAATTTTATGAATTTGATTTATGCATTAATCGGAGCAATAGTGATAAATATCTTTGGGATACGAGTTTTTAGAAAAATGGGAATCTTGGACAAACCAGGAAATGACTTGAAAAACACGAGAAAACCTGTGCCTACAATTTTGGGAGTTTTTACATATTTAGGATTTGGAATAATCGTAGCGATCTTGTTTCCTGAATATTTGAGCAATAGATTATTTTTGGGATTAATGGCAGGAGCTTTTCCAATAATGATTGTGCAATTATTAGACGAATTGAGATATATCGATAAAATTAAGTTGAATCTACCATCACGAATAAGACTAATCTCTCATGTAGTTGGAGCGGTTTTAGCGGTTTATATCTGAGGATTTGAAGGGCAAGAAATATTAATTGGAAATTGGAGTTGGATTATGCCACAACGATTTTTTGCAATATTTTTTGTGTTGTGGTCTATTTTATGCATCAATGCCATCAACCGATTTGATGGAATATACGCACAATCTAGTGGCGTTTCGAGCATAGGATTTCTGACTATATTTTTGCTGATAAAATTTGTAGTATTTCAACATTTTACAGTTTTTACAGAAGAAAGTATAATTAGCCTGAATCTTGTACAAAATCTTTCTTTGATTTTGTTCGTGATCAGCCTGGTTTCTACTGTAATCGAATATAAGCCAATTGCTTTATTAAGAGATGTCGGAATTATGTTTTTTGGATTTGCATTGGCTTATCTATCAATAGCTGGATGAGCGAAAATTTGAACTGTGGTGGTGGCGCTATCTTTGGTGATTTTTGATGCGATTTGGGTAGCTTTTTGGAGGATTTTTGTGATGAAAAAATCACCTCTCAAATGAGATTATACACACTTGCACCATAGATTACTGGGACTTGGATGGAATAGAAAAGAAATTAGAGCTTTTGTATGGAGTTTTTCGTCGATAATGATGATATTAATGTTGATGCAAGAGGCCAATAGAATAAATAAAATCTGAATCTTTTTGATTATGGCTATTGTATTTTTTGGAGTAAATTACTATCTATTTTTGGTTAAAAAATTGCCTTGTGGGCTGAAAATAAAAAAGAATAACTAAAAAAGGCGTATGCGAGAATACAGCACACACCTTGGAAAGAAAAATATTATAATTTTTTTAGTAGATCAACAATCTGATCTAGATTTTTTTTATATTTTTCTTTGGCTTTTAAGAAGGACTTCTCGTCCCTCAATTTGATAAGCTCCGTTCTAAGCTCTGGCGAATATTTGGCCAAAGATCTAGATGACACTATTTTATCAGTATCAACTCGAATAAACAAAGCTATAAGCTCGGGAGTAGATGGAACATAGGTAGCAATCTCTCTTAGAACTTTTTTGTCCTCTTTATTCGCTTCTTTAAGAATATCAATAAATTGAGCCATAAAAGAGGCATGAATGAATAACAACCTTGCTCCTCGTAACTTGTTTGGTTTTACCGTGTGTTCCTTTTGGAACAATTCTGCCCAATCAAGCAGCTTTTGAAATTTTTTGTTTTGCATAATTTTTGGTTTAGGTCTTGTGCTTTATTGCACAAGGCTTTTGCTTATAGCAATTTTAATGCAAATGTCAATCTATTTTTGAGGTAAATGTACTTGGTTTTTGAAAAGAATTGAATAGAATAAAGATTCCAAAAAGAAAGAAAAGTCAGATTTATTTTTTAAAATATAGAAATTATGAAAAAAACACTAATCAACTTAGCTGAATGATTTGTAGGAGAATCTCAAGCAAGAAATCGTTATACAATGTTTGCCAGCAAAGCGAGGAAAGAAGGATTGCTGCAAGTATCACAAGTTTTCTTGGAAACAGCTGAACAAGAATTGGAACATGCAGAATGGTTTATGAAAATGTTTTTGGAAATTAAAGAAAAAGAAGGATTGGATATTGAAATGCAAAAAGTAGATACAGATGTTTTTGTAAAACTAGGTACAACTTTGGAGAATTTGAAATATGCTATTGATGGAGAAACTTATGAATTTGACGATATGTATGCTCAGTTTGTAGAAGATGCTTTGGAAGAATGATATCCAGAAGTAGCTGAAAGAATCAAAGCTATAATGAATGCAGAAATGCATCACGCAGAAAGATATCAAAAACTTTATGATCAACTAGAAGCTGGAACTTTGAGAAATAAGGAATCCGAAGTGGAACGAGTTTGTACAAAATGCGGACACTCTCACAAAGGAAAATCAGCTCCTGATGTTTGCCCAAGCTGCTGACATACGGAAGAATACTTTGTGGTAAAATGTGAAACTTATTAATTTAAGATACAAAAAAGCCCGGGAAATTTGATCTCGGGTTTTTCTTTTTCAAAAAATTTAAATCTGAATCTGTCAATTACTTTTTTCTAGTAATTCTTTTTTGAATGAATCAAGGTATCAAGTATTGATTTCTATGCTTTGTTGAATATTTTGGTCATAGGAATCACTGATAATTCTGGTATTATATTTGGAAAAAAGATGTTGAAGTAAAGAAAGCTGATCATAGTTGTAAGACAAGGAAATTTGAGATAAAATCTCTTTTTCTATGAGCTGGGAGTGGGAGAGAGATTCCTTGCATGTCTGGGAATAAGCTTGGATTAGTCCTCCCACTCCCAGCAGAGTTCATCCGAAATATCTGGTCACCACGCAAAGAATATTTTGCAAATCTAGTCAGTCTAAAACCGAAAGAATGGGCTTTCATGCGGTATTTGCTGGTTCTCAGTCGTCATTTACTTTTTTGTATTTGGATTCAATTATGGCGTTTCCAAAAAGATCTGTGTGATAATGAATTCATACTTTGTAAGCACTACAATTGTGAGTTGCGTCAGAATATTTTTTTTGCATTTTCAAAAGATAATCCTCTGCTTGTTCTGCAGTTTCTACTGGAAAAATTGTAGCAAAAAACCTGGATCCTTTGATTTTAGGAATTTCATATTTTGTGATTTTTGCGATTGTTTTGTAAAATAATTTTTGCATATTTTGGGAAAATTTAAACACTAATTTCTAATTCACACATGATGGACATATTTTTCTGCAATCTGTTTGAATTCTAATAATTCGTCTTCTGAAAAAGGTTTTCATCCAAAATTTGGGTCCAAAGTATTGCCTCAGATATAGTTTTGTAGGTAATAATTTTTGGCTCATCTGATAAAATGTGCCATACTTTCTACATCATCCGCCGTGTGCATTCATTTGATTATAGTAGTTCTGTATTCATAATCAATATTTGATTCTAGCAAAAGTTGGAGCAATTTTTGGTAACTAAAGAAAAACTCTGGTCATTGAGCGACTCAAACCGCCTCATCATAATTGTAAATAGAATGTTTGAGATCAATTGCCGCATAATCCAGAATTCAATCCTGAATCATTCTTTTGACTATTTTGTAATCTCTACCGTTTGTATCTAATTTTACTTTGAATCACATATCTTTTACCCTTTTTGCAAAGTCATATAAATCTGGTTGCAATGTCGGTTCTCATCAGCAAATACTGACTCAATCTAGCAATCATTTTCTTGTTTTTAAAAAATTGAAAAACGCATCATCTGGAATCAAGTCATTTTTGAAAAGCATCATTTTTTCTGGAAGTACGCATTCTGGATTATGGCAAAAACTACAGCGAAAATTACATCCTTGTGTAAAAACTACGCAAGAAACATGTCAGGGATAATCTACTAATGTTGACTTTTGGATTCAGGCGATTTGCACGAAACAATTTTTTAACGAATAAATGCTAAACAAAAAACGAAGTTGGAAGTTTTTACTCCAGTCTCCGTCTTTTGCTAATAAAATTTTAAATTCTGACTATATTATGCAGGACATCCTTGTCAAACAAATTTTACTTCTTCATAATTATTTACTACATTATAAGATGGTTGGGAGTTTCCAAATTGTCTAACAAATTCTGAATTAGCAGTCTTGTTTTCATCAAAATACTTGCGAGAATAAAATTCAGATTTTTTACCTGTATTGTAATGGCTAACTGGTCTAAGATAACCCATTACTCTAGTATAAACTTGACATTGAGTTCTTTGAATTTCTTGGCCATTTTTGTTGTAGAATGTTTTCATTTGTAATAGTGGTGAAAAAATAAAGGTATTATTGGATTTTGCTTTCTTCCAAAATTCTAAGTTTTTCTGGATCTGCTGTGTGTTTTTTGCGTACATCCATATCAAATTCGTCTCAAACATATCCGAGCTCTTGATCACATTTTGGACAATAATCATGCTCTCAAATAATATATCAATGCTTTGGGCAAATCGAAAACACAGGAGATATTGTGATATAAGGCAATTGATAATTTTCTATTACCTTTTTGACTAACATTTTGCAAGCTTCTGCGTCAGATAATCTTTCTCACATATACAAGTGTAAAACTGTACCTCAAGTATATTTACATTGTAGTTCGTTTTGTAGTTCTAATGCTTCAAACGGATCATCTGTGTATCATACTGGAATTTGAGTAGAATTGGTATAATAAGGTGCTTCATCTGTACCAGCTTGAATAATCTGTGGAAGTTGTTTTTTGTCTTCTCTTGCAAATCTATATGTAGTACCTTCTGCTGGTGTCGCTTCTAGATTGTAAAGGTTCCCTGTTTCTTCCTGATATTCTGTCAAAACATCTCTCATATAATCTAATATTTCTGTAGCAAATTCTTTTCATCATTCTGTAGTCATATCTTCTTTTCCGTTTGTGAAATTTAGAACCGCTTCATTCATTCCATTGAGACCAATGGTGGAAAAATGGTTTCTAAATGTACTAAGATATCTTTTGGTGTAAGGATAAAATCAATCTTCTAACCATTTTGTAATCTCTTTTCTTTTTAATTCAAGTGAAACTTTTGCCAAATCCATTAATCTTTTGACTTGTTTCTTAAATCATTCAAGATCACCTTTGTGTCTATATCAAATTCTCGCCATATTCAAGGTCACAACTCATATAGAACCAGTCATCTCTGCTGAGCCAAAAAGACCTCATCATCTTTTTTCTAGCTGTGTAAGATCAAGTTGTAATCTACAACACATAGATCTAACTGCTCAAGGCTTGTAGGCATTTGGATTTTCTACTTTTTTGAGATTTCAGTCTTTGTCTTTTTCTATCTTGAATTGAGATCAGACAAAATTTTGGAAATAAGGAATTCAATACTTTGCTGTCATTTCAAACAACAAATCTATATCTGGATCATCTCGTGGGAAATCTTCTGTAATATTGTAGGTAGGAATTGGGAATGTAAACACTGCTCATGTCCAATCTCATTTGGTATATATTTCAATCAAAACTCTATTAATCAATCTCATTTCCTTTTCTAGTTCGGAGAACTTTTTGGGATAATATCCTGACTCAATTCATCAAAGCATCAATGATTTGTCCTTGAGGTCTTCTGGACAGCTCCAATCCAATGTGATATTTGTAAATGGAGTTTGAGTACCTCGACGAGATGGAACATTCAAACCAAAAATAAAATTCTGCATTTGTTGTGTGACATATTTATGAGTTTTTTTGTCTAGATATTTTTCTTTTGCTTCTGCTGAATCAAATTTAACTCACAAAGAATCTAATTCTGACTCTAATTCTGATCTATATTTATGAACATATGGCGCTAAATATGTATCAAAAGATGAAAAAGCTTGTGCTCCAGCTCGTTCGTTTTGAAGTGTTCATAGGAAATTTATCATTTGATTAACTGCAGATTGTAGGTTTCTTGGCGGAGCAGATTGAACTCTATTGTCCAAACCATTAAAGCCTTCCTCCAAAAGCTGTCTAAGCGACCAACCCGCACAATAACCTGAAAACATATCCAAATCATGAATGTGATAATCTCAATTCCTATGGGCATTACCAATTTCTTCTGGATAAACATGAGATAATCGATAATTTGCAACAACTTTGCCTGCAACATTTAGAATAAGTCCTCATAAAGAATATCATTGATTGGAATTTGCATTTACTCTCCAATCTGTCTGATGAAGATACTCATCCATTGTTTTTCCGACCTCTACTACAACTTTTTGAGCTTCTCTAGATTCTGACCTTTTTTGACGGTAAAGTATAAAAGCTTTGGCTATAGTATCATGTCATTCTTTGATTAAGACTTGTTCTACAACATCTTGAATCATCTCAACATCTGGAATTTCTGTTCATA
>CAZOFM010000027.1:0-2661 GCA_964579255.1 uncultured Candidatus Peribacteria bacterium | reverse complement strand
ACTTTTTCAACAATAATATCAATTACCTTATCTGTAATCAAAGACACTTTTCAAAAATCATCTCATCATACCGATTCTATAGCTTTTTTAATAGCATTTTCAATTTTTAGTCTATCAAAAGAAACAATTGCTCAATTACGCTTTCTGATTTTATAAATCGCCATATTACACAAAAAGTTAGGATAAAATAAAAACACTATATATAGTGGTGCGTTTTTTGTTATTGACCTATATATTGTGTTTTCATAGAAAAAATCAACAGAAACTTTATTCGAACTTTTATGTATACGATAGCTTTTGGTTAGCAGGTTTATGAAAAATCAAGTGATTTTTTAACATTTTTTTCTCAAATTTGTGGAATTATTGTTGGCAATTACAAACCCTATATGGTAAAAATGTAAATGATACTTCTATTAAAAATAGTAAATAATAAGAGAATTAAAAAGAATTTGCAATATGTAAAGAAAATTGCACAAATAAGATTAATTTAATTTATATTGAAATATGGTTGAAAAACACAGTGAAAAAAGATATAGTTAATAATGCTTTAATTTATGAAAAAATAAAAATGCTTTGAAAAACAATATCTTATAAAATGTTAAACAAAAATGTTCTGGAAATTATCTTAGAAACTAGTGAAATAAACTACAAACCAGGACAGCGGGTTTTAATAGATTACAAAGATCCGGAAAAACCACTCAAAAGGGCATACTCTATAGTAGAACAAAAAATAAAGGACTCTTTTCACGAAATCACGCTTGTAATAAAATTAAATGAATGATCCAAAAGTAGCGAATATTTAAGAAATATCAAAGAATGAAATGAGTTGGAAATTGCTGGAGCTTTTGGACATTTTGTACTACAAGATACAGACAATCCAAAGGTTTTCATTGGAACAGGAACTGGAATTGCTCCACTAATTGCAATGGCAAACGCTACAAATAGTGATAAAAAACTATATTTTTCTGTGTCTTATGAATCTGAGCTTTTTTATATAGATCGCATCAAAGAAATAGAAAACTTGGATTCTTTTGTACATATATCTAGAGAAACTATAGATGGTTTCCATAGTGGTAGGATTGATTTATCAAATATAGATTTTTCACAAGATACTGAGTTCTATATATGCGGTAGCCCTTGAGCTGTAGAAAGCTTTTCTGAAGAATTAAAATCTAGATGATACGATCAAATATATACGGAGAAATACTAAGCACCCACTCGACTAGATTTGATAACTTAATAACTTAACTCTTAATTTAAAGAATGGACATTAAAACTCTTGAGCAATTTATAAACTATATACCTTATAAGGAAGACCCACAAAACATAGTGGATGATATTGTTGAAAAAGCAAAAAAATATCTTCCAGAAGAACAAACAACATGAATTCAAAAAGCATATGAATACGCAAGAGAAGCTCATTGAAATCAGATTAGACTCTCTGGAGAAGAATATATAATTCATCCTCTAAAAACAGCTGAGTTTTTGATGGAAATCAAACCAGATTTAGCAACCATTCAAGCAAGTATATTACATGATGTAATTGAAGATACTCCTATAAGTAAAGAAGAAATTGAACAGGAATTTGGAGAAGAGGTGGCAAATCTATGCGAGTGATTAGTAAAGGTTTCTAAAGTAAAATATAAATGAGAAGATAGACACCTGGAAACAATAAAAAAAACCTTTTTGGCAATGGCAAATGATTTAAGAGTGATTTTTATAAAATTGTGTGACCGTATTCATAATATACAGACACTCCAATACCACCCAAATCCAGTAAAAATCCAAAAAATAGCACAAGAAACTATGAAAATATATGTTTCTATAGCAAAGAGACTTGGTCTATATAATTATCAGCTAACACTAGAAAATGGATCTTTTAAGCACTTAGAAGAAGATGCTTTTTTGAAAATTTTCAATTATCTGAAAAAATACTTTGGATGATGAGAAAAATACACAAACAAAGGAACAGACACAATATCTTCTATTTTAAAAGAAGATTGAATATTTGATTTTTTTGTGAAATGAAGAATTAAAAGTCCATATAGAGTATTTGAAAAAATTGAAAAAAAATATAAAACAGAAGATATTGGTGAAGTAATGGATCTACTGGCATTTAGGGTCGTTACAAAATCGGTTGCTGATTGTTATATGATTTTAGGGATTATTCACAAACATTATACGCCCTTAATTAAAAAAATCAAAGATTATATCGCTGTCCCAAAATCAAATGGATATCAAAGCATACACACAACTGTTTTATGAATGTTCCCTTTCCCTGTAGAAATACAAATTAGAACATATGAAATGGATGAAATTGCAGAACACTGAGTTGCGGCTCATTTTGCTTATAGCGAGCAAAATAGGCCAACCTTAATTTCAGAACAACAAGGACAGCGAATAAAAAAACTACAGGAAGTGGTAAACTCCTACACAGAATCTGATAATAAAGATATATTCAAAAATGAATTAAAAATAGAAGTTCTGGATAAGCGAATTTATTTGTATACACCAAAATGAGATTTAATAGACTTACCAGAAGGAAGCTCTGTACTAGACTTTGCTTTTGCTATTCATTCAGATATTTGATTAAGATTCAAGAGCGCAATTGTAAATTGACAAATCAAACCTATTTGATACAGACCACAAACATGAGATATA
>CAZOFM010000026.1:0-9555 GCA_964579255.1 uncultured Candidatus Peribacteria bacterium | reverse complement strand
ATATATGTTTTTCTCTGATAGTCGGATAACACTCTAATGTATCTCTGTCTATTGTGATCATAAAAAGATACAACACCATCAAACGGAGCAACAATTGCAGGAAGCTTTGGAGACCTTACTTCAAAAAGTTGCTTAATTCTATCTACTCAGTCTGCAACATCTCCAGCTCAAGTAACAACTCATCATGTGTGAAACTGTTTCATCGTCAACTGTGTCGTTGGTTCTCACATTGATTGAGCTGCTATAATTCCAACAGGCACTCCAATTTCTACCATTTTTCTAGTAGCAAGATCCATTCCATAACAATTCTGACAAACACCACTAACTGTATTACAAACAAGAGGATTCCTTAATTTCAGTTCATTAATTCACTGTGTTTCTATCAAAGTTACACGATCCTTTGTAAGCAACTCTCCTGCGGACAGCAATATATTTCATTTTTCATCTACATAATCTTCCGCAATAACTCTACCATACAACGCACGATAAAAATCTTCTCATAAAGCATCATATTCTGCTTTAGAAAACAATAAATATTTATCAGTTCCGCAATCCTTTTCTCTAACAATTACTTCTTGTGCAGAATCACAAAGTTTTCTTGTCAAATAACCAGAATCTGCAGTTCTTAGAGCCGTATCTGCTTTCCCTTTTCTACCAGCGTGAGCAGAAATAAAATATTCGATTGGTCTAAGTCACTCAACATATGAATTTTTGATTGGAAGTTCTATTACTTCTCATTGAGGATTTACAACCAATCACTTCATACCAGATATTTGAGTCATATGAGTTTGAGATCATCTTGCTCCAGAATCAATCATAGTATATAAATCTTGTCCTGGTTGAGTAATATCTTTCAAACTTTTTTCTACATTTGATTTTACTTCTGTCCAAATTCTAACAATTTCTCTATGTTTTTCAGAATCAGAAAAGAATCATTTATAATAATATTTGTAAACCTGGTTTGCTAATTCATCTCATTTTTTCAGATCATCTCACTTTCATTTTGGAACAACCATATCCAAGATATTGATAGATGTAGCAGCAATAGTTGAATAATGAAATCACAAATCTTTGATGGCATCTGCTACTTTAACCGTTGTTTGCATATCATATTCATCAAATATTATACTTAGAATTCTCTTTAAATCTCTATTTTTTTGATTTTCATTAATAAATCTGATTTTTTCAGGAAGAGCCATATTAAAAATTACTCTACCCACAGTAGTTTCTATTGGTTCGCCATTGTGAGTCAAAATTATTTTATCTTTGATTTGTATATCTCAATTATGATACATATCTAATACCTTTTCCATACTAGAAAACATTCCACAAATAGGGTTGTTTTGTTTTCGCTCTGCTTCAGTAGTGTTTTCTGGATACCTTGTATCGTAAAAATCTGTCAAATAATATACTCACAAAACCATATCTTGAGAATGAGTAATTGTAGGTTCTCCAGATCATGGTTTCAAAATATTTTTATCTGAAGCAATCAACTCTCTTGCTTCTTTTTGAGCTTCATCAGAAATCGGCAAGTGAACAGCCATTTGATCACCATCAAAATCCGCATTAAATGCTGGACAAACCAGAGGGTGAATTCTGATGGTCTTACCAGCCATAAGCTTTATTTTGAAGGCCTCAATAGAAAGTCTGTGTAACGTAGGAGCACGATTTAATAGTACATATTTGTCCTTAATCACTTCTTCTAAATATTTTAGAGCTATTGGATTTTCTTCTTTAATCATTTTTTCTGCTTGCTTTGGCGTGTAGGCCACCTTTTTTTCTATCAATTTTCAGATAATAAAAGGAGTAAACATCCTTACAGCTATATATATTGGCAACCCACATTCATCAAGTTTGAGCGTAGGCCCCACTGTAATAATAGATCTTCATGAGTAATCAACCCTTTTTCCAAGTAGATTTTTTCTAAAAATTCATTCTTTACCAGAAAGCATATCTGATAGAGATTTGAAAACCTTAATTCCAGCTCATGCACCTGCAGCGCTATTTTTTTCTCAAACTAGAAGGTTATTTACAGATTCCTGCAAAAGTCTGATTTCATTCTTTTTTACAACATCAGGCATTCACACTTGAATCATTCTTTTTAGTCTAATATTTCTCATCAAAACACGCCTATAAAATAGGTTTACATCTGATGAAGCGAATCTTCCTCATTCCAATTGCACTACTGGTCTTAGATCAGGAGGAATTACAGGAAGTTTTCTAATAATCATATTTTCTGGTTTTACCCCAGATACATGTAGATTGATAAGTAACTTGATTAGTGCGATTGTTTTTCTTTTTTGTTCTGCAGATCTCAATCATCTATAAAGCTTTACTTTTGCTTTAATTTCTTTTTCCACATCAATTGATTGTAGCATCTTTAGGATTGCTTCTGGTCAAGATTGAAAAGTAAGTAAATCTGTCATTGTAGAAAAAATTGCCCTATAATCATGCTCCATTATTGTCGAACCAAAAGTAAGGTCAGCGACTATAGACTTTACTCTCAAAAACTCTTTTTCCAAACTCTCAATGTTTTCTTTGTATAGCTTTTCTATCTCTTTGATACGAGATTTGTCGCTATCCATTTCTAGTTCTTCCTTGTATAGCTTTTCTAACTCTACAATTTTGGATTTATAATCAGAATCCAATCTTGCTAAAACTTTGTCTTTGATTTTGTCATTTATATCTTTTACAAGAACATATTTTACAAAAAACAAAACTCTATCTATTTCGTTTGCAGATAAGTTTAGCAATTGATTAATTCATCAAAGTGGACTTGCCTTATATCGTACATGAATCACCGGAACTGCTAATTCTATGTGCCCCATTCTAGATCTTCTTACTCTAGATGTAGTCACTTCTACCCCACATCTTTCACAAACTATTCATTTATATCTTACTCATTTATACTTACCACAACTACATTCATAGTTTTTTACTGGCCCAAAAATAGATTCACAAAACAGTCAGCTTTGTTTTGGTTTTCAAGTCCTATAATTTACAGTATCAGGATTATCAACCACTCCATGAGACCACTTTTCAATATCTTCAACTGACGCTAGTTTTACAACTAAACCATCAAATTTATTCTGATTCATATGAGTTTAAAAGAAAATAAAAAGTGTATGTTTTTATTCTAAATCTCCAAAATCCTCCATTTCTTTGATTACATTATCTATAATTTCTTCTTTTTCTTGTTGATTATCTTCACTAGATGCTTGACTCGCAGCAAAGGAATCATCCATCAAACCAGACAATCACAAATCCAATATCTTTTTTACTCTTTCTTGATGCTCTATTTCCAAATCATCAGAGGTCAATGGCTCTACATTTTGTCATAAACCTTTGAATAAGTATGTAACTAAATTAAAAGACTCTGGTAATCATCAAATTTTTGGCTTTTGTCATTTTATAATTGATTCATACAACTTATTCCTTCACAAAACATCATCAGATTTTACGGTAAGCATTTCTTGTAGAGTATAGACAGAAGAGTAAGCTTCTAATGCCCACACCTCCATTTCTCCAAACCTTTGTCATCATTGCCTTGATTTTCCTCAAAGAGGTTGTTGTGTAATTAATGAGTATGGTCCTACTGCTCTAGCATGTATTTTATCTTCCACCATATGCACTAATTTGAGTATATGCATATATCAAACAGTCACCTTTTCAGCATATGGTTCTCCCGTTTCTCAATCGTATAATGTCATCTTCAAATCATCAAATCAGGCTTTTTGAGCTAATTCTTGCAAATCTTTTGCTCCAAACTCAGAAAACATTGGTACAGCAAACTTTACTCATAAATAATTTGCCAAAAATCATAATTGAGATTCATATAATTGTCAGATATTCATACGAGAAATTACTCACAAAGAATTTAGTACAATATCTACTGGCTTTCCATCTTCTGTGTATGGCATATCTTCTTCTGGAACAACAATAGCAATAATACCCTTGTTTCCATGTTTACCTGCTAATTTATCTCAAATTTCTATTTTTCTAGTAGAAGCCACATAAACCTTTATTTTTTTTCTAACTCCAGCCATCAAATTATCTCATTTTCTTGCATCTAATACAACCACATCTATCACTTTACCTTCAGTTCAAGATGGCATATAAAGAGATGTATCTTTTACATTTTTGGATTTGTCACCAAAAATAGCTTGAATCAGTTTTTCTTCTGGAGTCAGCTCTCATTCTGATTTTGGAGTAATTTTTCCTATCAAAATATCTCATCATTTTACACTAGAACCGATTCTGATTATTCAATCTTCGTCTAGGTTTTTTAATTTTGCCATAGATACTCATGGAATATCATCTGTAGTTTGTTCTGGTCAAAGTTTGGTATCAGCAACCTCAATTTCGTATTCTTCTATTTGAATAGATGTAAGCTCATCATCTTTTACCAATCTTTGAGAGATTACAATAGCGTCTTCATAGTTGTATCATTTCCATGGCATAAAAGCAACTTTTAGATTTTTACCCAAAGCCATTTCTCAATCTACAGAACATGGTCATTCAGCCAAAAGATCTCATTCAGAAACTTTTTGTCATAAAGAAACTCTTGGATATTGAGTAATACATGTTTTTTGATTGGACCTTAGAAATGTTTGCAAAACGTACTCCTTGATTCAGCTTTTATATTTTATTTTGATTCTTTTACCATCTACATATATTACCTCTCAATCTCAATCTGCTTTGATTACTGCATGAGTCATTTGTATAATATCTTTTTCCAAACCAGTTCAAACCAATGGAGATTCACTTTTTAGCAAAGGAAGTCATTGTCTTTGTTGGTTGGTAGCAACTGCAACACGAACGGCATCGTTGTGGTTTGCAAAAGGAATCAAAGATGTGTTTGGAGAAAATATTTGAGACGGATCTACATCTATATGAGTAATGTCATTTACGTGAAAGACTCCCATTTCATCAAACTGTCTAGCAGCAACACGAAGCTCACTAATATTATTGTAAGGATCTACTGGGGTTGTCGCATCAGCTACACAATATTTTTCATCCAACTCAGGAGAAATAAACTCCACCTCCTCTGTAAAAAACGGTTTGACAGCAATTGTCGATCATAATTTGGAATACTGTTTTGCAATTACTTCAGCTGCCTTTTCATCTATATAAGAATCTTCTTTAGTAATTATTTTCTTGCTTGGCTTACCTTTCGCATCCAATTCAAAAATATCACGATGTGCTATTCTATTTAGTAATAACTCTTTTTTGGCTTGCACTTCACGATGGATTTTTAGAGCTGGTGTTTCCAAAAATCATTCTTCATTTACTCTAGAATACAAAGACTGATAAATAACCAGACCTATATTTTGTCATTCTGGTGTTTCAATCGGACATATTCTTCAATAGTGAGAAGGATGAACATCACGAACTTCAAATTTGGCTGTTTCTCTTTTTAGACCTCCTGGCCCAAGAGCTGTAATTCTTCTTTTGTGTTCTATTTCTGCCAAAGGATTGATTTGATCTAAAAATTGAGATAACTGAGAAGTAGCAAAAAAACTTTTGATAGCATTATCTACCATTTTAAAGTTTACCAAATCTGTAATTTTGATTGCATTTTCTATATTTAAAATACTTAACTTACCTTTAACACTTTTTACAAATCTTCTCATCACAGGTTGCAAATGAGCAAACAAGATTTCTCACATAGTTCTAATACGCTTATTAGAAAGATGATCCGCATCATCTACATAATGTCATTTTTTTTCATTTGATAGATTAAACAAATATTTCATTGAAGCTATTAAATCTTCTGCATCAAAAACATTCGCTATATCTCAATCTAAAGGTTTGTTTAATGATAATTTTGCATTTAATTTACGTCTAGCAATTCTTCCAATAAAAATTCTTTCTGTGTTTAAAAATTGATTTTTGATGTAATCCAAAGCATTTATTGGATCAATAAGCTCTCCAGGTCTAATTTTGCTATATATCAATTCAGCCGCAGATAAAGCGTCCTCAGTAGGATCTTTTTTCAATGTTGCTTCCAGAAAATCAAAGTCTTCTTCATCGAAACAATCCTTAAAAAATCCTCTAATTTCCTCATTTGTTTCTATTCACAAAACTCTCATCAAAGAAGTAATTGGGAATTTTCTAGATTTGTTGATTCTAACAACAACTACTCCCGATTTTTCTGTGTTAACCTCCAACCAAGGTCAGTTTTCAGGAATTAGTCTAAACCCATATTTCAAATCTTTCTTGGAATAAAAAATACCATAAGATCTGATTATCTGAGATATAATTACCTTTTCTACTCCATTTATAATATAAGAAGCTGAATTTGTCATCAATGGAAGTACTCCAATGTTTGCACGCTTTGTAAACAATGTTTTTTTGTTTACAGAATCTACCAATTTCACTTTGGCAGTTATGATTCATCAATACGTAAGTTCCTTTTTCTTGCAGGTTTTTACATCATCAATTGGATCAGAAACCTTGACATCAGAAATCGTAACATACATTTTTTCTCAAGCTATATCTCGAACAGGATTAATTGATTCAAATAACCTTTCCAAGTACTTATTTATAAAAGTATCGTATCACATTTTTTGCAATAACAAAACATCAGGGAAATCAACAAAAGTGCTTCATTTTTTTAGAAACACCCTTCCATTTCTCACCTCACAATCATGAAAAATATCTAAGCCAGTTGTTAGTTTAGATTTTTCATTAGATGTTTTTGATTTGATTTGCTTGGATGCTTTTACAGAAACTTTTGATTTGTTGATTGTTTTTGTTGTTTTTTTGGAACATTCCTTCTTTGGGGATTGTTTTTTGATTGGTTTTTTTACAGCCATTGGTTTTATTTTTCATTAAGAAAATAAACAAGTCTTTACCTATTGCTTATCTTTGAATAAAATTCCAAATTCACGAAAAAATCAGATTCCATCTTTTTTTACTTTTCTTTTTGAACTGCTAATATTTTTCTTCATTTAGCTCTTCTTCTAGCCAATACTTTTCTTCAATTTTTGGTTTGCATTCTCTTTCTAAATCAGTGTTTGTTTAGTCTTTTTCTTCGAGAGTATTTTCTAACTCTTCTTAATTTACTAGCCATACTAACAAATAAAAATATAAATGTTTTTGAATTTCTTGCAATAAGAGACAAAAAAGCTCATTATTTTATATACTCCAAAAGTCACATTTCTCTTGATCTAATGATAGCTTTTCTAAGCTTTTTTTGCATAGTAACAGAGTTTCAAGTGTATCTCCTTGGTTTTATATCTCAAAATCTAGTCATATAGACTTTTAACATAGGGATTGACTTCCAAGATACATATTTTTCATTTTCAGTTTTTAGGAAAAATCACATTTTAGTTCATCTTTTCTTTTCCTTCCACTCATCAATAAATTTTTGTAGTTCTTCTTGAGTCTTCGCATAAGACAACTTTTCCTCCTCTTTTCACATAACGAAAAAGAAATATCTATAAACAAGCTTGTTGTATAGCAAATATTCTTTGATAACATCAGACATATCAGTCTCTCCTTGAAAATAATAGGATAGGAAATAAAACCTATCGTTATTTTTTTTACCTCACAAATCATGAGTTAAAGATAAAACCCCAATATCATCTTTTTCTACTATATTTTTTTTGAATTTAGCCTCAAGTTCTGCAATAAACTCTTTTTGCTCTTTATCCTGAATAGATGGATCCAACAACAGGACAACTTCGTAATTTTTCATCTGACATAATTTGAAATAATAAAATAAGTTATAAACGAAATTAAACAGCAAGTCTAACAAATCATTCTGGCTTAAAAGAATCTGTGAGCAAATCCTTTATTTTTTTGGCAGAATCACGAATATATTCCTGTTCCAACAAAATAGACTCTCATAATGTTTTTCTAAGTTTTCCGTCAACAATTTGCTCTATAATGTTTTCTGGTTTCCCACTTGACGCCATTTCTTCGCGATATTGCTTCAAAAGAGCAGATTTCTCATCCTCTGGAACTTCATCAAAAGAAAGATATGTTGGATTCATAGCTGCTACTTGCAAAGCAAGTTCTTTTGCAATAGAATCATCTGATCACTGATAATATATAATAGACGCCACCTTATTTCCTGGATGATTATAAACAAAAGCGTTTTTATTGTTTAACAAAACATCTCCAAGTTGAACATTTTCTCAAATTCTTCCAACAAATTCAGCAATTTTATCATTCAAGGATGTTTGCAACGCAGAATCAATTTCCGATAAACTAGAAATTTCTTGTTTGTGTGATAAAATCATATCCAACAAAATATCTATTAATTCCAAGAAATTTTCATTTTTGGCAACAAAATCTGTCTCACAAAGCAATTTGATTCAAGCTAATCGTCCATCTTTTTGAGATAATTTAACCAATCATTCGTTTGTTTCTCTTTCTGCTTTTTTACCTGCCTTGAGAATTCCTTTCTTTTTTAAAATTTCTTGTGCCATTTCTAAGTCACCATTTGCTTCTTCCAGGGCTTGTTTACAATCTCCTAATGGAGCAAAAGTAGTATCCCTTAATTTTTTTAGAAGTGCAATATCTATAGCCATCACAAATAAATTAAAAACTAAAATTATACATTTGAATTATCTATATTTTGAGTCTGATCTATATTTTGGATATTTTCTGTATTTTGTATACTATCATTTCATAAAATCTGATTTAAATCAATGTTTGGATTCAGATTTGTTTGTCATATTGTATTTGTATCAACTGCTGTAGGATTATTGTTTGGATTTGGGTTTTGCACCATTGGTACTTGTGGGATATTTGTGATATCTGAAGGATCTAGATTCCCTGGATTGATAAACCTATTCCCAGTTTCTGAATCCACCAAATCACTTCAATCAAATCCCATATTAAACAAACCAAACAACCATGATCATAAAGACGGGAATAGTCCCAATGAATATTTGGAGTCGTCTAAATAATACTTACCAGTCCATGCCTGTCTTGCAAATATCACGAACAGTGTCATTATTGCAGTAAGCCAAAATATTATTAAATATTTGATAATCGGTATAAAAACCGCCACTACCGACAACAATATGCTCAAAACAAACAACATTCGCCATCACATAGATTGTTTTAAGTGGAAAAACTCAAACTCATTAGCTTTTTTATTAGAAACAACAATAATTATACCAAAAAGAAAATACATCATCAATGCTCTCTTTTTTTCTACACTACTTGGAGCATAATGTTCCTGTTCCAGCTGATTATTAGCTGAAAACACTGGATTTTCTATCTGATTTTGTTGATTCATAGGGTATTGTTATTAAGATAAGATATTTTTGAACACAAAATCAATACTCTTGTGACTATTGATATTGGATATTATCAAAGAATCTTCATTTCGCCATCTTGAAAAATTAGTTCCAGAAATCAGAATAGAGTCAATTTCTTTTGCTTTTTCTATCTCATCTACCAAACTATTCATCATATGACCATCCAAAACGACAACCAAATCTGGTCTTTTTGATAGATTTCTAACTCATTTATATATCTTGAACACTCTATTCAATTTTCTCTTGTAAACTAATTGCTCTTTTTTGGTAAGCGAAG
>CAZOFM010000025.1:0-10267 GCA_964579255.1 uncultured Candidatus Peribacteria bacterium | reverse complement strand
TGATTTCCAAATGCATCTTATCTATATGAGGTCAAAAATGCTTGTTTTTTTCAGGATCCTAGTACTCCAATAGAAAACGATTGAGGACATTATATAGACTGAGACTATCCAGAGGGATATGATGATCGAACGAATCGAACTTGTCGTTATCCTTGTGGATCTTTTGACACATTAAGCAAATGTAATCAACAATCACAATATTGTGAACGAAAAACATCTTCTTCAACACCTGTTGTAGATCCCATAGAATGTTCCAAAAGAAATTGATGTACTCGAGTAAATGCTGTTGCTGCTATTCCTGGAACTTGCAGACCGCCTCAGGCATGTGGACGAGCACATTGAAGAGAGCATACTTCTTTGAGCGCTGGAAGCAGTAGACTTTGTAACCGATGACAAGCAACCAATTTTGGAACAAGTATCGCTATTGGTGGATTTTGATGATGACGATCTTGGAAATGTGGTGCAGCATCTTGTACTGCAACCCTTACACAAACAAATAAATGTTGATCTGAAGACTGAAAGATTTTTTATAATCAACTTGATTCTCCAAATTCATCAAATTTATGTGTGAAATGAGTAACAGCAACAAATTATAATCCAGATCCAATTCCAGCAGCCATGCCCTGATGGAAAGAGCGAACGCGAAATTGTGGTGGCGATTCTTGCTATGCAGAACTTAGTCCTTGTGGTCAACAACTAAACTACTTAGAAGGAGATTGTAGTGTTGTCCCATGACAGTTTAATAGTTGTATAAAATATTGACATGATGAAACTAGCGCCTATTGTTGTTGTGGATAGAATATAACCTTATTACAGCAAAGTTTGTTTTTTTATTGATTTTGTAGATATTACTTTCAAAAAATAATTTATTTAAAGGGTGAGGATAAAAGATTCTGTCTTAATCGTCATCCTTTTTTATTTTTTCAAATCCCAATTGCCCACAAGCAGACTTCACACTTCTACCCATAGAATCTCTGACAGTACATGTGATTCCAAAATTTTCCAAAACTCATTGAAATTTACGAATTGTCTGCATATCGCTTTCATCCAGATTGATTGCGGGATTTATATTGTAAGGAATTAAGTTTACATGCGATAATCTTCATTTCAAAAGCTGACAAAGTTCTTTGGCAAGTTCAATTTTGTCAGTTTTGTTTTTTATCATTATATATTCATAAAAAATTCTATTGTTTGTCACTTTGACATATTCGTCTATCGCAGACATCAACTCATCCAAAGGATAAGCTTTTGCGATTGGCATAATTTCTGAGCGAAGTTTTTGATTTGGCGCATGCAGAGAAACTGCTAGTTTTACATCCATCAAATCGCTTACCATCTTTCTAATTCCTGGTACAATTCCAGCAGTAGAAATTGTGATATGTCTTTTGGAAAGAGATAATCTATCTTGTTGGAGCATCGCCTGGATTGCTATTTTGACATTATCATAATTCAAAAGTGGTTCTCCCATACCCATAAACACAACATTTCTCACGGCATGCAAAGTGTTATCGTCTTTTTTACCAAACTTTTTTTTGATATAATTATTTGCGTAAAGAACTTGAGAAATGATTTCATCCCGAGTAAGATTTCTAGTGAAGCCAAGTTTACCTGTTACACAAAAAAGACAATTTACAGGACATCCAATCTGTGAAGAAATACACAAAGTGATTCTATTTATTTTTGGTTTATCGTTTTTGACGTGTTTTGCAGGTTGTCGATGATAGATAATCACACTTTCAATCAAATGCCCATCATGAGTGGTAAATCAGATTTTGGTTGTTTGATGATCTTCTTTGATCATTGTTGCTTCAAGTGAAATTGGTGCAAACTGTTCAGCTAATTCAGCTCTCATTTCCTTGGAAAGAGTAGTCATATCATCAAATTCTATATTTTGATTTTTGTAAATTTCATAAAAAATCTGCTTCACCTTGAAAGGTTGGATTTTTTTTTCTTTGGCATAATTTGCTATTGCTTGGTCGTCAAATAATACTTGTTTCATAATATGTTGGATAAGTAAATTATTGCTATATTAAATAATTAAGTAATTGCGAATGAATTACAATAGCCATTTTTTTTAATACTTTGCCACCATTATACAGACGTTTTGACAAAACGTCTCTTAGTTTTTTATTAATTTCACATATACAGACGCGATTAATCGCGGCTCTGTAAATTCAAATGTTCTTTTTTTAATTCCCCATTCTCAATTATCTATCGCCTCTTTTTTGGTCGACCTCGGGGTCGATTTAAAAACAAAGCGAAATCAGATTTGCAATATATGAGCAAATTGCTACAAATTACAATAAATTGCAGTCATCTTATTTATCAAAAAATTAATTAATGAAATTATTTTGAATAGAAAAAAGAACAGACAAAAACCCTATTAAACTACAAGCAGTCGGTATTGTATTTATATTTTTGCTCGCAATTTCTTTTTCTATTTTACTATTTTATCATAAGATTTCTTTGTTCCTTTTTGAAAAAAACAAAATAGATGTTTTCAAGGAAGATTTACAGCAAATCGCGGTATATTTTCTGCCTATAGATAGAGGAGTTTCTAGCTTTTTAGTTTCTTTGGACGAAATCATACAAAAGTATTTTAAATGAGAAAATATTCTGATTAGTCAAGAAGAGAAGATAGAAGAAGTTCGAGAATATATGCAAAAAAATCAATGATACTTACAAAAAATGTGATTCGCTTGATATGAAAAAATTATGGATCTTTTGTCAGACTTACGAAAAGATAAATCAGAATTTTTTGAATTAATGTGAAAAAACCAAGCTTACAATTACCTCGTAATCCTCCAAAACACAAATGAAAAGAGACCAAATTGATGATTTTTCGGATCTTTTGCTTTTATAACTATGGATAAGGGGCATATCAAAAATTTGGAAATTGTGGATTCTTATTATCCAGATTTTATTGCTTATCGTACTCGTATAGAAGCTCCAATTTGGACTTCTGCTTTTTTGCCAGATCGTAAAATTTGATTTATTGCGGGAAATAAATTTGGATTTACAGATATAGATGCCAAAAATCTCAAAAATCTATACGAAAAAATGTTCAACGAGACCTACGAAATGCGAAAGGTAAAACAAACAATGGCACCAGAATTATATGAAAAATTGCTTCATCAATATATCAAATGAGTGATTTTTATTAGGTCTGATACGATAGAAGAGATTTTTCCTGGTTTTAGAGAAATTATTTGGGAGTGGCAATTTTTAAACGCATCTGTGGATTTGCTCAGATGAGAGATTGCCGGCAACAAAAAGGAAATTTACATCAATGAGGTCAAGGATTTCTTCGCAAAAAACAGTACAAATATTATCAAAAGTGTCGTAAATAATTTTGCAGAATTTACAGAAAAACAGGCAATTAATATTTGGCTTTCCAATGTAAGTACTGGATTGATGGAAACGATAGAAAAACACAATTTGATCAACACCTTCAAGCCAAGTCATATTTATTCTTGGGACACAAATACCTCTTTTGATAAGGTAGATTGATTTGTAGAAAAACATATTCAAATCAAGGATTCTCAAGATGATTTGGTCAAGGAATCTTGGTGAGATATCGTCAATATAGGGGATTTACAGCCAGGTAAATATTTTATGAAAATTTCTTATACTCTTAGCGTTCCAGATCAGTATATCAAATTTATTCAAAATTTAGAAAAAAAATATAATATTCAGATTACAGATAGAGAAAGATGAATTTTGGCAATTCAGTCTTCTATTTTTGAAGAGCCAAGTTGAAAAAAAGTTAGAAAGCGACGAGAAACCAAGTCTACAATATATTTCGGTCAGCACATAAACATTACAAATATATCTGGAGATTTTTCTGAATCCAAAAAATTTGCAAGCCCATTCGCTAATGCCTTGTTTTATCAAATGCTGATCGACACAAACGATACTACAAAATCTATAGAAATTGAGTTTGAAATATAATTATCTATTGTGTATATTTCTTCTCATTCTTGTCCTAACTCGTCCAGAAATTGGAGCTGATACCATTTCTGATCCACCAGATGGAGTTCTAATATACCTAAAACCATCTGGGTCTACTCTCAATCTAGTTTCCCAGCAAATTTTTCTACCTCTAATAAACCAATGATATTCTCATCATTTTGGATTGGTATATACTCCAATTGCTCAAAGTTCTTTACCTTCTTCTAGGCTAAGTTTTCTTTTTGGATAGTCAAATCTTCTTACTCATCTTATTCTTGCGGCTTGTTTTTGTTGTTGAGCTTTTTTCTTTGCAATTCATTGTTTGTTGGTTCTTGACATTTTTTTCTAATAAAATATTAAATTTGTATCATTTCTGATTATAAGAAAATCTTTTTGATTATCAATACTACTAAGATATTATTTTTTCTATTTCTTCAAAAACTTTTTGTGGATCTTGCATTCAGTTTACTCTTTTTACAAATCATTCTTTTTCCAAATGTCTAATTACTGGTCCTGTCTTTTCTTCAAATAATTTAAGTCTGGTCTCTATGCTTTTAATATCTTTATCATCTTCTCTTTGATAGATATCTGTGCTTTTGCATACATAACACTGATTACAATCATGCAATTCTGTATTTAATATTGCTCAACATGTCCTACAAATGCGTCTTGATAATAATCTCTTTATGGCTTCTTCCTCAGATATTTCCAAAACCACAGTTACAAATTCTCTTTTATAGTTTTTCATTATTTCCAAAAAAGCTTCCATTTGTATTATTTGTCTAGGAAATCAATCTATCAAAAGAGATTTTTCTGTCCCAGATGAATACAAAAACAAATCAAAAATTTTAATCATAAATTCATCTGGCATCAAATTTCCATTATCTATAATCGAAGCGATATATTTCCCAATCACATTTGGTCTACTTTGCAAAGCTCTCAAAATCCCACCAGCTTCAAAATAATTCAACTTTTCTCCAAATTTTTCAATCAAAAACTCACATTGAGTTCACTTTCCAGATCATTGAATTCCCGCCAAAACCAAATCTTTCATTTGATTGTTTATTAAAATTAAAATTAGAATCAGATTTTATTTTTTTATTGTAATTTTTCAAGCATTTGATAAATCAGCACACTTGCATACGAACCACTAGGCAAGCTAAACTCAATCAACAAGTCATCTCATTGATATCTCACATTTGTTCTCTTCGGATTTACTCGAATATTTCTAGCTATTCCATAGATTTTATATTTTTTATAACAATCAAAAAATTCTGAATTTATATTGTACTTTTGCATAAAACTTGTTTGAAAATTTCAAATTTCTGTATTTATTTTTGCTAATTTTGTATCATATCCCCAAACTGGCCCTGTAATTTCTCAATTCTTCAAAACTTCTCCATCCATTTTTTCTTTGGACAAAACTAGTCTTTCTTTGGCATATTGATTAAATAATCGGCTAGAGTAGGATTGTAGTTTGAATTTTGCTTCAAAATTATCTTTGACCTTTGTTTTCTTTTCTACAATATCTTTTCAGATTTTCCAGTTTCTTCCATTGATTCAAAATCTTTGGCTTCCAAAAAAATTGGGAAATCATTTTTCAAAAAGTTTTTCAATATTTCATTTTGCCTTCAATTTATCTTCTTGCCCAATTTTTTGTTTCGCCCTTAGTCTAATATAAAAGTGATTTTCAATCTCATCTGTCATTTGTAGTGGTCTGTGATGATAATCAGTTTTTATTATTTTTGCTACATTTGAGAGTTTATTCAAAAAAACCCTTTCTCCACCAATTCTTTTTAATGCACTTTGATATATGCTGATCCGTTGTCTAGTAATTGCATCCTTATCTTTTAATCCAGCTATTCCTAGTGTCAATCTCGATATCTTTAATTCTTTACAAAGATATTGTATCACTCACATTGTTGTAATATTTTGCTTTTCAAAGTAGACAAAAAAAGCATCTCCTTTCCCATCTAATTCAAAAGGTAGTCTTTCTTCTACGATAAAGTCGTAAGATTTTTGCTTGAATAAGAATAATTCTTTTTTTTCTTTTCCCATTTTTTTATACTCAATAAAACTTTATTTCTTTTGTACAATATTTATTTTGATTCTGGATTTTAATTTCGTAACAGATGTATACCAAGGCGGTCTAATACTGACTTTTACAGAAGAAATTTCTGGAAATCAGAGTAAAATTTCGTTCGCCCTTTCTTTGCTAATTCCTACGACATTTGTTTTGATACTAGTCAAAATATTGTTTATGTCTTTTTGGAAATCATATCATTGTATAGCACTCAATTTTGTAGGAATTATATAGATTCCCTCTGAATCTTCCTTGATGCTTGAAAAGAAAACAATAGATGATTTGTCAATTGTAATCAATTTGATTTTGTCAGAAGGTCTTTGCTCCAAATACAAGCTTGTTTGTTCTAATAAGTCAGATTGTTTGATATATGCAAAATGAAAACGAACCGTCACAGATCATTTGAGATATGGGACTTTCTCTTGGTCTTTATTCTCGATATCCATTGATAAAATTTCTACAGATATCAAATCATCAAAATGCAAAAAAATCTGATTTACCAAAGAAAAATTTTGATTAATAATATTGAGTTTCTCTTTATTTACAGTATCTACTAATTTTCCAGATAATGCTTCAATATCTTTTTGCGTAACAACTCATTCTGTGTGCAAAGATCCGCCCGAAAATTGCTGTGTAGATACAGCATAAATATTTCTCAAGAAAAAACTATCTTTTAGATTTTTAATATATAGAGTTGTATCTTTTTCTATATTTCATCTCGCTCCAATTACATCTCAATTTTCATCTTGTTCATCAGCAAACACTTCAATATATGTGTCAGAATTTGGCTCTAATTTAAACCAGTCTTTTGACTTAAAAACCAATCAATCTTCAGTCACAAATCTGGTTCATTTGAGCAAGTTATATTCTTTTTCTGTTGTGTTCAATACTCTCAAAGTTCATTGAGATGGATTTTGTATGTGTTTGATATTGTTTACGCTAATAGAAAGCGTGTATTTATAATCAATAAATCCTGTCTGATATGGGATAGCCAGATTCTTTGTTTGTAATTCAAATTCTTTATCTCATTCTGGATAATAACGAAAATTGTATATAATGTTTTCTATTTGATTTGATGGATATATGTCAATTATCGTTTTTGGGACAATCAAAGAATACAGGGAAAACAAGACAATCAGTGCAAATGCAATTTCAAATCCAAATATCATATAAAACAAATAATTCTTTTTATTATAAGTCTGTATGTGAAATTTCTTTATATTAAAAAAGAAAAGATAGATTATGTTTAGTACTTTGATGATTTTATGCTTTTCTTGGTGAATTACTGGAAGTCATATTTTTTCAAAAAACTTTCTAGATTGTTCTGTTTTGGTAATGAAAAATGCATGTATATTCTTTTTTTCTAATAATTCCTGAATTTGTTTTCCCCATCGTTCATTATCAAAAAAAGCATGATCTGCATCTATAGAGATATGCACTGTTTTCCCATTTGGCAGCTTTTCAAGGGTTTTGAATATCTTGTATAAACTATGTTCTTTGAGAAAAAATAATTTCATTCGTCATATTTTCAATAGTAATAAATTTTATGGTTTTTATAATTATAGTTAATTATTTTATTCTCCTTCTAGCGTTGTTTTGGATGTGTGTCGTTGTTTGTGATAATATAGACAAAGCATTATTACAAAGAAAGATATATGTTGTTTGAGGTCTATGCTTATTCATCATGTCCCTAGTACCATATATCTAGGATATTGTTGTAGCATTAATACCAAATTTATCATAATCAACAAAGATATTATTCATTGAAAACCAACGCCTCTTTTTTTGGAAAAAATTCTTTTGATACGAAAATATGCCACAATTAGCAATGCTCCAATAGCCAAAAACAATCCAATCGGATATACGCTATCAAATTTATTTCGCTGACTTTCTGAATGCAAAGATTTCATTCCCAAAAAGGAATTTGTTGTTTGTCCTATAAAGTTATCTCCCAACAATAAGAATATTCCTAGTGGAATTAGACAAAGAGCAAAAGCATAAAAGAATATGTCTATTCGTGTCTTTTTGTTTTCTATTGTTTTGATTTTTCTAAAGAAAACAAAAAGCGAGATCACCAGCCCTATCAAAATCCCACCAAAGTGAAATTTGTATTCGTGTGGTCACAGTATATTCAAAATATGTGCAATACTACTTGGAAAAATAGTCTGATTTGTTAGTACAAATTGTAAGTAAGATCCAAACAAATAACTAAGAGTAATTGCCAATGGTAATCGATAAAAGAATCTCCAAAATCATTGTAAAAATCTTTTACTCAGATACCAAACAACAACTACAAAAGTCAAAAAAGCTATAATTATTCCGATTCATGTCATATATATTTTTGCTCACCATATGGTGAAAAAGGGAAACATAATGATCAAAATAAACAAATAAATTTATAATTCATGTTATCTCAAAAATTCAATAACCTTTGTTTCTCTAATTCCTGTCACTCTAATGATTCCAGGATAATCCAATTGGCTATCTATTTTTTCTCAAATATCTTTTAGTAATGTTTCTACTTCCATATCTGAAATTTCTTTTGGATTTACATATACCATAATTTCTCTACCAGCTTGCATAATATGTACTTTGTCTATTCCTGGGATTTCGTAAATAAGTTTTTCCAGTTCAGTCATTTTTTCTATAAACAATTCTTTTGTATTAAATCTTGCTCCAGGTCTAGAAGCAGAAATCGCATCTGCTGCAGTTACGATCCAAGAATACGGATTGTCCATTGGTACATCATTGTGATGAGATTCAGCTGCATTTACTATTGCAGGATCCATTCCAAGTTTCCTCAAAACATCTGCTCATACTTTTGCATGAGATTCTCCTGTGTTAGCAATGATTTTTCCAATATCGTGCAACAATCCAGCTTTTTTGGCAAGTAAAGTGTCCAAACCAAATTCACTAGCAATAGCTTCACAGATTTTTGCTACTTCTATACTATGTTGCCACAGATTTTGTCCATAACTAAATCTTAGATAATATTGTCCAATCATTTTTACAATGTCTGGTTTCATCATCGGAATATTTAGCATATTCAATGCTTCTTTCCCTTTTTCTATATACAAATTATCCAACTCTTCTACAACTTGATTATAAGTCTTTTCTATATAAAATGGATTAATTTTTCCATCTTTTATCAGTCTTTCTAGCGTATGTGCCGCAATATATCTTTTTTCGCTATCAAAAGATGATAATCTTACCACTAGAGGAGTATCATCTACAATTAGCTCTACTCCAGTCATTTTTTCAAAATAGGAGATGTTTCTTCCCTCTCTACCAATCAACTTTCCTTTGAAATCTTCATTTGGGAGATCCACTGTTTTTGTTGTAAATTCCCCAACTGCATCTACAGCAACTCTTGGTAGAGCTTTACTAATTATTACAGCAGCTTCTCTGTCCGCTTCTTCTTTTTTTACATTCTTCAGCTTTTCTATAAATGCAATAAAATCAGACTGATATTCTTTTTCAATCTGATCCATCAGTTTTTGTTTTGCTTCTTCTTTTTTCAGTTTTGCAATTTCAGAAAGTTTGTTGGTCTGTTCTTCAATTTTATCATCCAACTCTTTTTGTTTTTCTCCAATCTTTCATCTTTCTTGTTCTAATTTTTCCAATCTTTCATCCATCTTTTCTTCTCTAGTAAGGAGTCTGTTTTGCAGAACTTCCATTTTTTGTAATCTTTGATCTTCAATTTTTTGAGCTCTGTCTTCAGCTTGTTCCAAGATTTTATCAACTTTTTTCTTTGCTTCTTCGAGCATTTCTTCTTCTAATTCTTTGGCCTTTGCCATTCTTTCTTTGAATTGGATAGCTTTTTGAGTAAGAGTTTTTTTATAACCATAAAATCAAGCTGCTCAGCCGATTCCTACTGCAAGCAGATATCCAAGGATCATTAAAATGTCCATTGTCTGTCGTTTTAATATAAAAATTTGGTTTTACTTGTTAATTTTTTAATCTTTTTGGGTTTGTCACTTGTATTGCTGTCTGTGCTTAGACAACAAAATCACTCAAAATTATGAGCTTAAAAATAAATATAACATTCAGAATTAAAAATGCAACGGAAAATCAAAATCAGAATCATTTTTTTGTGTATAATATAGATTTGTTGGGAAGTTCGTACTTTTTAACTATCTATCCTTTCTATGACTTTTCAAATTTCAAAAAGCTTTGCTTCTTCTCGTTTGTTTCAAATTAACTGGATAGATGTAGATTTATCAGCTTTTAAAT
>CAZOFM010000024.1:0-10682 GCA_964579255.1 uncultured Candidatus Peribacteria bacterium | reverse complement strand
ATCTAGTTTTAGCACAGAATCAAAACGCAGAAATATAGGGAATTTGTTGAATTTAATTTTACGAATTTGAGTTTGTGTGACTGCAAATTTTCGAGTTTTTTCTGATCAAGTAATTAATTTTGTATGATGAAAGGATTTCCTTGGGAATTTCAGTTCAATCTCAGAACGATGATCCAATCAAGTATTACCTTTTTTGGGAGTGGTTTTGCTTCTTAGTTTTATCAAACAAGTCTACAATTATCTTTTTGTAAGCGTAGACAAGCAAAATGTTCTATTAAAAATCAATTGAATCTGAGTAATCATAGGAATCGCAGTCTGAATCTATTCAATTCCCAAACGATGACTCGCTGGATGAGTGATAACTCAAGTACTAATAGAAATTTTATTTATGATTTGAGCAATAGTAGTTGCTAGACAACACAAAGTTTATCCATTAAAAAAATCTAGCCAAACAATCAAAATTTTGGGAATATTCCTATTCTTTCTAACAATCTGAACATTATTCAAAATCTATATCAATACAAGCGATTGGACTCGATTTCTACGAGCTCTCTGAATAAATTTTGGAATTCTATGAATTTCACGAACAACAATCAAAGACATCGCCCGTGGATTATGAGAAGAAAATCAAATTTAAAATCTGACTTATTTGATAAGTGAACATTATTTTTTTACAGCTTTCCTAGTTTTATCAAAAGCTGGTTTTTTAGATTTAGAAAGCTTAGACTTTTTCTGATATGCTTTTCTTGCTTGAAACATTCATTCTTTGAGAGCAGCGATACTAATTGGAAAGTTTTGTTTTCAATCTTTTGTTTGAAAAATCACTTGCTCTCCAAAAACATCATCTCCCAAAGAAACGATTTTCCCAGTCAAAGCTTTTCCAGATTTGGTCATATAAAAAACTGGTTTATATCAATTAATGGTCAATCATAATCTATCTAATTCTTCCATCAATGGCTTATGAAAATCTTTTTTTGTAGCATAATTTATTTTCATAGATCAATCCTCTAATTTTTCCAAATCAATAAATATTTCATCAGTCAAAGATAATTTTTTTTTGGATATTCATTTTGGCAAATCTTTATAAAGAAGTTCATATTCTATCGGATTTCCTGATTTTGACCCTATTGAAACGATGATTCCATCTTTATTTTTTTGAGCAATAATTCATTTATAAACTCAATTTTTCATCATACGCTTAGAGAAATCCACAGATTCTGTAAAATCTCTAACCTCTTTTTGAGAAGATTCCAAAAGTGCTTTATCTAGCATTCCTTGAATTTTTTTGAGCATATCTACCATTTTTCAATCCTCATATTTGTCTATATTCAATCATAAAATCCTAGCAATGCTCCTTCTATCGTTCTGCAAAGATTTTTTTAAAGTTTTGCTTGTTTTAACATTTTTATCTAATCATTGCTGATAAGAATCTGGCAACAATGCCGACAAGTCCTCAAATGAATTAAAAATCACTTTTTCCGTTTTCCCTTTTTTCCCTTTTCCTCCTTTTTCCATAATATTTTGCTAGAAATAAAAACATTAATCAATTATATATCAAAAACTCAAAAAAAGCAAATTTTTGAAAAGAAAATCAATTTGAAAAAAGATAGCTAAAATATACAAACAAATATAGTCTGAATTTTTATATTGTTTTTTATTGAAATGTACTTTGCAATATTTATTTTGGGTACAATTTTCTGATCATTTTGATCCGTTTTGCTAAACAGATTGGACTGAGAAGTCAAGCGAGATACAATCAAATGAATCTTATTCTGACATTCCAAATGCCCAAAATGTAATCACAGACTCAAAGCAAAAAACCTAATCCCAATTGTCAGTTTTTTTGTACAAAACAAAAAATGTGAATATTGCAAAAAACCAATTCCCCGACAATATCCAATCTTGGAAATCAGTTCAGGATTGATCTTTGTTTTCTCTTATTTCTTAGTTTTTAATTTACGAGGATTTATAATTCCTCTATGACGACATATTACTAGTTATATTTTTTTGGCAGTCAGCAACTGGTTGTTTTTGCTTTTAATCGTTCAAGATATCAAAAAACAAGAATTACATATGCCAATTTGGATTTTGCTAACAATCTGGATTTTGATACGACAGTTTTTTGGAGTTTTGTGAAGTTATAAATGAGCTTTCTTTGCTTCTTTGATATTTGCTGCAATCTTTTTGTTGATCTATTTGTGAGCAAAACTTTATATGAAAATCAAATACAAAAGCGACCAAGAATGATTTGGACAATGAGATATTTATCTCGCTTTTACGCTTGGAGCCGCAATTCCATTTATAGAACAATTCAACAAAATCGCAGTTTCCCGACAAAATCACCTCAAAATCATAGTAAGTATTATTTTTATTGCATCAATTTTGAGTATAATTTATGCGATTGTCGCATCTTTGAGCAAAAAGTCAATCAAAATTCAAGTTGCCAAACAAAGCAAAACAATCGTCCCTTTTTTCCCAGCTTTGATTGTGGTTTTCTGGCTAATGCTAGTATTTGCAAATAAAATCTTAACATACATTTTCTAACCAAACTCCCAATGAATATGTCCAAAAAACAAAAAATCAGATTCTTTATTTTCTTGCCTTTGACTCTTGTCGCATATTTTGCTTCAATTACATTTTTATTTATCAATTCAAACTTTTTATCAGCAATAATCAGCATCGCAGTTTTCTATATTTTATTCCATTTTTTGTATATAGAACTTTATAGATTCAAACGATATTATTTGGCGGCAGTTTTGCTCGCAGGAATTTTGTTTTCCTGACTTCTAATCAACGCAAAATCTGGCACAATGCGAATTACGAATATAGCATTTCACGCAATGATAGGATTGTTAATCAATAATTTACATACACAAACAGAATCCAAAATCAGATTTAATTGATTTAGTTATTTTGTTAGTGGTTGATATTTATTTACTATGGGAGTATCGATTCTATTGTCAGCTTTTATAGTTTGATGATTCAAAAAATTACCGATGGATTGTGGTTTTCTACAATGACAAACAGATAAAACAGTTTCTACAATTACCAAGCCATTCAAGTTGGGGCGAGAGAAAACCCAAGAAATCACCGAAAAAACAAAAAATTTTTTGTGATTAAGTATGAAAGATTTTGTCGATGCGAGCGAAGATATTACGATTCAAAGTAAAAAAGGAAACCCTCTGCTCGCAAAAATGAAATCCCGAAAAGACGACATTATCAGCAAATCTATCACTGAAAGTAAAAAGTTAAATAATACAATTTGTGATTATACAGTCAGCTTTATCAACAAAAAATTCTCATCGTCGATCATCCAATATTCCGCAATTTTCTTGATTATGATATTACTTTTCCCGATTATTAGATTGATTGTTTGAATTTTGAGTTTTGTTGCTTTATTGATTTTTGAGATTCTTTATATTTTTAGAGTTTACGAAAAACAAAACGAAACTAGAAAAGTAAAAAGGATTAAGTAAGTTGATTTCATAAAAAATTATTGGAAAACCAAATCAACTTGCAAAAAAGTCTAAATCGCTTATCTTTGTTTTAGTTTATTTATTAACGATCAATTTATGCTCAAAGAATTTAAAGAATTCGCCATCAAAGGGAATATGATAGATATGGCAACTTGAATTATTATATGAGCGGCATTTTCTACAATTGTAAAATCATTAGTAGATGATATGATTATGCCGATTATTTCAGGGATTTTTAAAATGCCAGATTTTTCAAATTTATTTATAATGGTGTCCAATCCTAGTGGAGAAAGTTTTTCTTCCGTAGAATTAGCTCGTGAAGCGTGAGCATCAGTACTTGCTTATGGTATTTTTATCAATTCTATTATCGCATTTTTGATAGTCAGTATTTCATTGTTTTTTGTAATCAAAGGACTAAATCAACTCAAAAAACAAATAACGACAGAAGAAAAAGAAGACAAAAAACCAAAAAAGACTCTACCGACAGAATTGGATGTTTTGATGGACATCAGAGATCAACTGAAAAAGAGTAAATAAGAATAAAAATATCAATATCAAAACTTGAAAGTATGACAAAAAGGCTTCTTTTTATATAACTTTTTATAATCAATGAAAAAACAAATAATCATAATCCACTGAGGAAATATTTTCCCAGACCAAGAAGCTTTTTGCAAAACATTAGAAAATCGAACTTACAATCCTTTTGAAGAAAAAAAAGATCGAAAATATCAAATCACTACACAACACAACAATGAATTTGATTACATCAAACCAGATATGCCAAACAAACATATGGCTCATTACAAAGCACGAAAGATTTGGTTTGAAAAAATTTTCCCATATCTAAACGACAAAGAAACAATATTAATCTGACACAGTTTAGGTGGATTATTTCTTTTGAAATATCTTAGTGAAAATCAATTCCCAAAACAAATAGAACAATTACATTTTGTTGCAAGCTTGATTGATTCACAAAATATGCCCAAAGAAGAAGAATTTTTGGGAGATTTTACCTTCAATCATCAAAATATCAAAAATATAACAGCACAAGTAAACAAAGTTTTCATCTATCATAGCAAAGATGACACTGTTGTCCCATATTCTCATGCAATTAGATTAAAAGAATTACTTCCACAATCAAAATTAATTTTATTTGAAGATAGATGGCATTTCAAACAAGAAAACTTCCCAGAATTATTAGAAAATATTTTGAAGTGATAGATTTAAGTTTAATACAAACACTCAATTCCCCCACAATCCGAAAAATCTCTTGCAAAAGCTCGGAAGCTAAATATAACAAAGCAAATGAGACCATTTTATATAATTTTTTGGAATCAATGAAAAAACTAACATCTCTAATACTATCATTGGTTTTGTTGCTTGGGAATACAAGTGTTTTTGCACAATGACTTGGAGACCTTTTTGATACTCTATGAGATACTGAAAATTTTGGTTATAGTATTAGCCAACAAATCAGTATCAAAGACATCTTGGAAGATAGGGTAATAATCCAATCTCCACTCGTAAGCAAAGCTGGACAAAACATCACAAACTATACTTTGATGTATAGTGAATTCCCATTGTCAGAAATTTCTGAAGATACAAATTTATTAAAAGAAACTAAAGAAAAAGTCATAAATATTGATGGCAACAAAAATCCTTTTGAAGTAGAACTAGGAATGTCAGACCAATTAAATCCCATCAAAAAGTATTATCTATTTATAATTCCAAAAGATTCTTCTGGAAACATTTGAGACATATCCAATGAAATCTGGTTTAATATCGCAGAAAAGACGTATGGACACGCTGGTTCCAATGAAGTACATTCATTCGCAGAACACAATGCTCCATGAGCAGATATGACATTAGCAAATATCAGACATGAAATAAGTGGAAATACTATTACTCTCAAATGGATCGCTGTTTCTGGAAGTAGCAAAATAGATATTGCAGTAATGACACCTTGAGCTTCTTCTTTCAACAAAATTGCCACAGTAAATATGGATCAAGAAAGATACAGTTATATCGCAAATAGAAATGGAGAATATATATTTAAATTTTCCCCAGACAACTGAGGTAAAGAAATAAACTATAGCGCAAATCTAAACACAGCCGCTACTCAAGGCAGTACGGATTCAAGTACATCCCCAGCAATTCCAGTAGTTCCAAAAACTGGACCAACAGAAAATATAATCGCAATTACTATATTTGCTTTTCTATGATATTTAATTTACAAAAAAGCATATAGGAAATCAAAATAACATAACTGTCAAGTACAAACAATCAAAATCTGGTCGCAAAATTGATCAGATTTTTTTTATAACTATAATTGAAGTAAGAATTTTAAAAGCTTCAAAAAGCAATGAATACAAAAAGAAAGAGAAACTTATTACTAATATTTCTTGTAGCGCGAGTCTGCTTTCTTTTTTTGGATGCAATTTTAAATAAAAATCAAACCGCAGAAACAATGGTTTTTCTTAAAGATTATGAACAAGAAGAACTTTTATATCATAACGCAGCTGATTTAGAGACTTTTGAACAAGAAGAAAAAAATCCACAAGATAAAGATGATAATCTCGAACAAAACATTGCAAATAAAATCAAACAACAAAGCTCAAATATTCAAGATATAGAAACTCTAGAATTTATTTACAAAAAAGAAAAAAATCCACAAATCCTCAAAGAAATCATCAAAAAACAAGCTCAAAACTATGACTTTTATTCAGCTTGGAATAATATTGTAAAACTCGAGGAAAAATGAGCAAACATAGATATACAGCTATTTTTACATATTTTTATAAATAGCAGAAATATCAATATTACCAATAAAGATGATATCCAAAAAATTATTCCAATTCTGAATTTGGGACTAGAAAATAACACACTTTGAGAGCAAGATCGCTTATTTTATATGGGATTAATAGAAATACGAAACAAAAATTACAATAAAGCTTTCGAATATTGGCAACAAGTAAAAATTCCTACATACAGTCCAATTATTATTAGTTTCCAAAAAAGTATAAATAGTTTTGACCCATCCAAAGCAATTCCAGATTATTATCAAGATTGACTGGTTGCTCTCACAGCTCTCAAAAACTGATATTTCAATATTGCAAGAAAAATCGCTCTAGAAACTATACTCAAAGATGAAAATTATATTCTACCATACCAGGTTTTGTCTTATGCACATTTTTTGACGAATAATCGAGATACAGCAATAGAATATTTCCTCAAATTAGCCAATTTTGACAAAAAGAACAAAGAAGTTTATCATTTTTTGATTTGAGCATCTTATTATCAAAAAGAAGATTATAGCTCAGCAATTCTCTATTTATCACAAAACGACAAAGACAAATACAAAACAGACACATTTAGATATTTGATCAATAGTTATCTCAAAATAGATGATACTGACAAGGCAATTCGAACTTGGCAAAAATTATTAGGACAATCAGACATCAAAAATTCTGATTTTTATGTTTATTTTTATAATAGTTTTTATAAAGGCTACTTTTCACAAAATCCTGAAATCTATAGAAAAAACCCATCATTATCTGAATTGTTTTTATTAGAATGCGAAAAAACACTTGGAGATAATCACAATCTTTGTTTGTATTGAAGAATTGGAGTAGCTATCGTCCAAAACAAACTCTCCCCGAGAGATAAAGCAAACCTGGTTTATTTGTCAGAAAACCACAACAAAAGTTATTTATATCATATTTTGGGAGATTTTAGCTACAAAGAATGAAAACATCAAGAAGCAAAAACTCGATACGCACAAGCAATTTCCAGTTCACAAGACAGCAAAGAAATCAGCGTAATTCAAAGCAAGCTTTCTAATATAGAATAAGTTATTTTTCTAGTTTTTGATAAGATTCATACCGATAATAAGCGAAAAAAGCTCTAATAAAGCTACTAATATATCCTCCAAACAAAAGCAAAATGAAAAATAAAACATACACAATCATTTTCACCCATCGCAAATCAATAATTCCTCGTGAAATTGCCGCATAAATAAGCAAAACAGGTAATCATATCACCAAAATCATATTCAAAGAAAAATTTATAAGTAAAAGTGTTTGCATTTTCATATATTTACGAGTTTGTCCAAAATGAGACCAGACTTTTTTAAAGCTTGCTTTGATTGCCTCATAGACTCACTTTTGTTGTAAAACAATAAAATATCTAGTATAAACTTTGAATGTGTTTACGGTTATAACCAACAAAGACCAAGCCGAAAACAATAAAATCAGATTTAAAGAAAATTTTCAATCCAATAAAACGACCTTATATATCATTATAAACAAAGCAATCGGAGAAAAAATCATACAAACAAAACCATATTCAAACATAGAAAAAAAAGATTTCAAAACCGATTTCAAAGATTGACGAATACTTTTTTTCTCATGTAAATAATGAATTATCGCCGCATGTCCAATTGGATGCATAAAAGAATAAAGCACATAGAGAACTAGAATTATTCACATTGCTCGAGCTGTCACATGATTTTTATTGATCTCTTGTATCAGGAATTCCGCAATTTTTCCAATATATAATCCATTTTCAAACTTCGTCATCAAAAATTTATTTGCATTCAAAAGCACAAGCAATGCTACCACCATTGAATGAAAAAACGATGTCAAAAAGGATAATCTAATAATATTCGCATCTGACGACATATTTTTGATAGCTCTTTGAATAATTTCCTTATGCATAAATTTCAATCAAAATAAACATCACAAATATCATTATTATCTACAAAGTTTCAAGAGAAAATAAATTCTGACTCTTTTGGGGGATATATTTTGCATTTAGAGTAAAAATCATTATAATATTAGTATAAAATCTTTATTTTCGTCTAATAAAAAGATGAGCAGAAACCGCGATCCGAAAAAAGATAAAAATCAAAAAGAAGATTTCACAGAAAATCCAGGTTCGGAACACGAAAAAAACAACAAAACGATATCCAAACTTACCAACAAAAAAATAAAAGAAGCTCTCAAAGATTTTTCCAAATTAGATGAAAGTGAAAAAAGTGAATTTGGAGATTGAGATTTTTTTGAGCAATTTCGGGAATTTTTCAAAGAAAACCATCCAAATCTTTTGGGAGAAATCTGATCTGAAAACGAGCTTCAAATCCAAATAGAAAACATTGAAAAAATGTGATTTTCTCTAGAAAATCTAGTCCAAAATTCTTCCAAACTTCATCTGGAATTCAAAGAAATTACTGATGAAAAGTCTACAATTTGTCAAAATTTAGAAGAATTACAAAAATATTGCGAAGATTCAAATAACAAAATGCCTGCAAATATTTTCAAAGATTTTGCCGATGAAGTCAAATTTGATATTTCTCCAAATATAGAAATCAAACAAGATACAAAAATCACTAAAATTTGAGAAATATCCAAATTTTGGGAAAGATTTTTGGAAGACAACAACATCACTCTCAAATCATATCAAAAAAACGATTTGGAAAATATAATCAATCCAAAATATCTCCCTACCGAAAGATTACTGATTAGCGCAACAATCAAAAAAATCAAAAAACAGTTGCCAGATTCACTAATTCCAAGCTTTGAAATTGAATTTCCCACTCCAATAAATATTCATTCAGAAATACAAAATTTACAAGATTTCAAAAACAGATGGGTTTTGTTTTTGGATTGAAATAGAGCAGAAATCGATGAAAAACTAGCAAAAAAATTAGACAAAATGATTATTTCCAACGCCGATATTTACAAAGAACTACAATACGAATGAGATGATATCAAACGAAATGCGTGATTTGCCGAACAAAGTCAAAGTTTCAAAATAATGTTCAACAAACTTGCAACTCGTCAATTATTTGAATCTAGTGAAAAAACTGGACTTTATCTAGAACATCATTTACAAGAAGTTGGCGATGAATTCAAAACATATCCTCCATATTTTAGTTATTTACTAGAAAAATATCCTTATCAAGATGAATATGTAAACAATAATTCACAACTAAAATCTGATTATGACAAAGAAAACAAATTATTGACTGAAAAAGAAAGCGAACTAAACAACGATCAACTATCAGAAACACAAAAAGAAGAGATATATCAAGAAGTCAAAGAAATCAAAAATAGAATCCACAAAATCAAACGAAAAGCTTATGCAGAATTTATAGAAAATCAAGAGTCAGAATTTAATTGAATTTTATCTGTCTTGGTAGAAAACAACTTTGATCTCAACAAATTATCCAAAGAAAATCAACAAAAAATAATCAATACTTTGGTCAAGAAAAAATTAGAAGACAGCAAGCACAAAGAAATTACAAAAATCTTATGAGTAGACCCAGATAAATACCAAAAATTTATAGAAAATTTATTTGATTTGGACAAAAAAGAAATCACAATTCCTACTCCAAATTGAGACAAAACCTTGAAATTTTTGGAAAAAAACTTCCTATCTTGAAGTTTAAACGACTTTATAGACATAGAAAATAAAAATGAATTATTAGACAAATTCAAGACACTTCCTATAAACCTGAAATTACAAATAGACAAAGATAGTCAGAATTTTTTTGAAGACAACATCCTTTTTGATGGTCTTTTTGACACATTCAATTCCAAAAACTGAAAAGTAAAACTAAATGATAATTACAAAGTCAACATCAAAAGATCTGATGGCAAAATAGTTTCTGGATATTTGTCTCAAACTCCTCCAATACAATCAGCAGAACATGAAAATATCTATCAAAATGGGCGATTTCTCTACAGCAATCCAATCACCGAAGCCAATCAAGAAAGAGAAATTATCACTCGAGATTGAAAAAATCCTGTCGTAATTCCTGTAGGCCAAGAAAATGAAAAGAAATATGAGATCAACATTCTATCCAAAGAATTAAATCTGAATGGAGAATGAATTTCAGCATTGCTATTTGCAAATGTATTATGACAAAGTAATATCAAAAATCATTTATCCAGAGAGCAAGAAAAAGAATTATATGAAAAATTTGGACAACTAGACAAAAACAAAGTTTATAAAGACACTCTAGACAATTACAAAGATCTTTTGGAAGAGGAGAAAAAAGAAAGTCCCGAAGAAATAGAAGAAAAAGAAAATGAAAAAAACAAGAAAGAATTATTAGAAGAACGAAAAAAATTATGATGACACCAAGAAAAAGATTATGAGCAAAAAGAATGAGAAGCAAACTATGGTTTCAAAAAATGAGCAAAA
>CAZOFM010000023.1:0-10837 GCA_964579255.1 uncultured Candidatus Peribacteria bacterium | reverse complement strand
TTGGAATAAATGCAAAAAACTATTACTAGAAGAGAGAGAGAATAATTGATGTAAAAGTATAGATGTAGATACGATTTCTTCTATTACTAGTCATCAAGCTGGTTATATAGCAAAAGATTTGGAGGTGATTGTTGGTTTGCAAACTGACGAACCATTAAAAAGAGCTATGAAGCCATTTGGTGGTTATAGGGTGGTAGAATGAGCAGTGAAAGAAAGATGACTAGAGGTAAATCCAAAAGTAAAAGAAATTTTTGAATATGCAAAAAATCATAATGATGCAGTCTTCTCTGCTTATGATTCAGAGGTTAGAAACTATCGTTCTCATCATATTGTGACTGGTTTGCCAGATAATTATGCGAGAGGAAGAATTATTGGAGATTACAGAAGATTGGCATTGTACTGAGCAGATTATTTGATAGAGATGAAAAAACAAGACAAAGAATCTGTTTCTGGTGATATGAGCGATGATAAAGTAAGACTTAGAGAAGAAGTTGCTATGCAAATTGCGGCTTTGGAAGATATCAAAACAATGGCTCAGATGTATGGAATTGATGTGTCCAAACCAGCAACTGACGCACAAGAAGCTGTGCAATTTGTATATTTTGCTTATTTGGCTGCAATCAAAGAACAAGATTGAGCTGCAATGTCCTTGGGTAATGTTTCTTCGTTTTTGGATATATATATAGAAAAGGATTTGAAAGAAGGAAAGATTAGTGAAGAAGAGGCACAGGAATTTATTGATCATTTTGTAATGAAGTTGAGATTGGTTAGACACCTGAGAGCTGGTGCTTATGACGATATTTTTGGTTGAGATCCTACTTGGGTGACTGAATCTATTGGATGACAATTGGTAGATGGAAGGACAAAAGTGACCAAAACATCTTTTAGATTTTTGCAAACACTTTACAACTTATGACCATCTCCAGAACCAAATCTGACTGTTCTTTGGTCAGAAAAATTGCCAAAATGATTCAAGGACTTTTGTGCACAAGTGTCTATAGATACATCTTCTGTACAATATGAAAATGATGATTTGATGAGATCTTCTCGTGGTACAGATGATTATGGAATTGCTTGTTGTGTTTCTCATCAAGAGATTTGAAAAAGAGTACAACATTTTGGAGCAAGATGTAATTTACCAAAATGACTTTTGATGGCAATAAATAATGGAAATGAGGAAGAAAATTGAGCTGAAATTTTACAAGGAATTCCAGCTTTGTCAGAATGACCGCTTCAATATGATGAAGTGATGGAAAACTTTAAAGTTGTGATGGATAATATTGCAAGAGTTTATGCGAAAGCGATGTATATTATTCATTATATGCATGATAAATATTATTATGAGAAAGCACAAATGGCTTTTGTAGATACATATCATGGAATAGATATTGCATATGGTATTGCTGGAATTTCTATTGTTGCAGATTCGTTGTCAGCAATAAAATACGCGAAAGTGACTCCTATTAGAAATGAAAAGTGAATCGCTGTAGATTTTCAGATTGAATGAGATTTCCCAAAATTTGGAAATGATGATGATAGAGTAGATAGTATTGCTCAAGAAATTGCATCTTATTTTTCGGAGCAGCTGGCAAAACATAGAGCGTATAAGGGAGCAAATCCTACGCTTTCTTTGCTTACAATTACTTCTAATGTAATGTATGGACAAGCTACAGGATCTACTCCAGATTGAAGAAAAAAATGAGAAGCTTTTGCTCCTGGTGCGAATCCTATGCATGGTCGTGATTCTCACGGAGCTTTGGCATCTTTGAATTCTGTTGCTAAGTTTGATTATGATTATGCACAAGATTGAATTTCCAATACTTTTTCTATTGTTCCGACAGCACTTGGAGCTGATAGAGAAGAACAAGTAGATAATCTGATTAGTTTGATGGACGGATATTTTTCCAAAAATGCTCATCACCTAAATGTAAATGTACTCAATAGAGAAACATTGATTGATGCATACGAACATCCAGAAAATTATCCTCAATTGACGATTAGAGTGTCTGGTTATGCTGTGAATTTTGTAAGATTGTCAAAAGCACATCAGCAAGAAGTAATAGCAAGAACATTCCACCAAACAATGTAAATCAGATTTATTTTTATATTTATTTTGATGTTGAAAGTACATTCAATAGAGAGTTTTGGTACTCATGAAGGACCATGAATTAGGTTTGTTTTGTTTTTGCAATGATGCTTTTTTAGATGTCTATATTGCCATAATCCAGATACTATCCCGCAAAAATGATGAATAGAAATGAATCCAGAAGAAATTCTACAAAAAGTGTTGCAAGTAAAGCCATATTTTCGCGATAAATGAGGATTTACTGTTTCTGGCGGTGAACCGATGATTCAGGCGAAAGAATTGTTGCCTCTATTTAAATTACTCAAAGAAAACTGAATACATACTGTAGTAGATACAAATTGATTTTGGCGAAATGAAGATATTAAAAATCTGATTCCTTTTGTGGATTTGTTTTTGGTAGATATTAAGCATATAAATGATCAATGGCATCAAAAATTGACAGGCAAATCCAATGAAAATACTTTGAAATTTATAGAACATTTGGAATCTATAAATAAGCCAATGTGGATTAGATATGTTTTGTTGAAAGATTGGACGGATCAAGAGGAATTTATAGAGGAGATTGGCAAAAGGTTTGGAGCTTTCAAAAATATAGAAAGATTGGAAATATTGCCATATCATCAGTTGTGAGTACATAAATGGAAAGAGTTGGCTTGGGCTTATTGATTGGAATGAGTACCAACTACAAAAATAGAATGGGCAAAAGATGCTCAAAAAATATTTGGAAAATACTTCAAAAAAGTCTTAATTAGAGCTTAATTTGTTTATGTGGTGTTGTGTTTTTCCTTAGATTATATCATGGCTTTGATGATATGTTATTTTAAAGTTTGAAAATATTTGACAAAAAGAAAAAAAGATGTATAATATATTTGTCGTTGAAATTAGTTTTATCTCTTTATAAAAACAAAATGACAAAAACAGTAAAAAAAACAACAAAAAAACCAGTTGTAGCAAAAAAAACAACAGCTGCTAAAAAAACAATTGGAAAGTCTTTTTACCAAAAGAAAGCCAAAACTGCAAAAGGTAATTATGGTTTTGCAATGGTAAATGAATCTCTTGTTGGAGGATTGCATTTGTTTGAGTGGATTGTAATTGGCTTGATCTCTATTGTGGTATTTGGAATTGTTGTATTAAGTATTAAGAGTTTCGCTGGAATTAATGGAACAGGAGGTATTGGTGATCGCCTTAAAACACAAACACAAACAACACAAACAATGTCTAAGTAGTATTGTATTGTATTTTACCACAACTCCTATTGAAAAATAGGAGTTTTTTCTTATATTATATTGTGTTTTTATAAAAAAGATGTTTGATATGGATAAGAGATTATGAAAATCAATAGATAATTTGTGAATAAAAAAGAAATCTTTTCCTCTTGTGCTGGCATGAACTGCTTTGTTTTTGTGCTTGAATTGTGGTGATAATAAATGAAATAAAAACATTGATGTTTTAGGAGATTTGTATTCGGAGGAAACTATTTGATTTGATAATTTGTATAAATTAGAAGAAAATACCAATAATTTTTTATTTGATGATTTTGATCAAGAAATAGTTTATATCGCAGAATATATTTGAAATTGACAATATGATGCGGCTATTGAAAAATTATTGGGACAAGAATCTCTGTTGTTAAGTCAAAAATCTGATATAGATCAAAATAAATTACGAGATGTTTATTCTTTATTCTGACAATGCTATCTTGCTAATAAAAAGTTTGACTTGGCTATGGACTATTATAATAAGGCATATGATATAGCTTTGGATTTAAATGATATCAAAAGACAATTATTAAACTTGAATGATTTATCTGTTTTGTTTTTTCAGCCAGAAGATATTGAAAAAAAATTTGAAATATTGAAACAAGCTGCTTTGCTTATAGAAAATAACCCAAATGTTTTGGAGGATGTTAATTTGATTTATCCTGCTTATTTTGTCTATACAAATCTTTCTAATTATTATGTTGATAGTAAGCAATATTCACTTTGAAAACCTTATCTATTTAAGGCAAAAAAAATAATGGAAGAATATAGTAGTGTGTTTTCAAAAAGGGAAGAAATAATTTTTATTAGTTGTGAGGCAGATTACCTTATTGAGGAGAATAGGTTTGCTGATGCTATAAATATTTATAAAAAATGATTAAAGGTTGCAGAAGAAATAAACCATTTGGAATATCAAACTTGGCTTTTGAATGCAGTCAAAAAAGTATATGTGTCTATGTGAAATTATGAGAAAGCATATTCGTATCAAACAAAGGAACATCATGTAGCTTCTACTTTATTTAATCGTGAATCAGAGGACAGAATATCAGAGCTTCAAACTATATATGAAACAGATAGATTGAAATCAGAAAACAAGGAAAAAGAGGCTGAATTGGAGATACAAAAAGCTCAATTATGAGAGCAGAAACAGAAAAATAGATTGGCTTGGTTGGCTACTGCTACTGCATTATTTTCAACATTATGAGCTGGAATGTTTATTAGTGCGTTAAGAAGAAAAAATAAAATAATTGAAGGACAAAGAGATGAATATCTAAAACTGAATGAAGAAATACAAAAAGCAAATGATTCGATAAACTCTAGTATAAACTATGCATCAAGAATTCAAGAATCAGTTTTACAAACTGATATCTCTAAATTTTTTCCACAATCTTTTGTCTATAGTAAACCTAAGGGAATTATTGGTTGAGATTTTTATTTTTCATCAGAAGGTTTGAATGGAAAAAAGATCTTGATACTTGCTGATTGTACAGGACACTGAGTCCCTGGTTCTTTACTTACAATGTTGGGGAAAAGCAATATTCAACAAATATATGATAAAGCAGAAAGTCCTGATGAAATTATTGATTATATGGATAAACAATTTTTGGATTTACATAAAAAATCTACATCTGATACAAACTCATTAGATGCAATGGATATTGTTTGTATATTCTATGACCCAGAGACAAAAATCATGGATTTTTCCTCCGCATTAATGAATATATTTATTATTAGAGCGAATTGAAATGTAGAATCAGTACGCGCAACAAGTCGTGCAGAAGTTTGATCTAAAACAAAACCTCCTAGCTTTGATTGATATGTAAGTAAGAAGATAGAACTGTTTTCATGAGATGAGGTACTTCTATATTCTGATTGAATGTCAGATCAATTTGATAAGGATGAAAAAAAATTAGGTATTGCAAGATTTAGAAAAATGTTGCCTCATTTATCTACAATACCAATGGTGGATAGAGCCTCTTATTTACAAAAATATTATGAAACTTTGATGAGAAAAGATGACTGAAAAATTGTAAGTCAAACAGATGATATGACAATGGTTGGATTCAAAGTGGAATAGAGTTGATTTTTTATTTAAAAAAGTTATATATCAAGTCTGATGAGAAATTGTCAGATTTTTTTATTAACTTATAAATTTATATGAGAATACCTATTTGAATATCCAACAGACATATTCATTTGTCTCAATCTGATGCTGATAAATTATTTGGCAAGGATTATCAATTTAATGTAATCAAAGAATTGTCTCAGCCATGACAATTTGCTTATCAAGAAACTGTAAGTTTGAAATGAGCAAAATGACAAATTGATTGAGTAAGAATTTTGGGACCTTGTAGGAAAGAAACTCAGATAGAACTTTTGATGGCAGATAATTACAAACTTTGAATTTCTGCTCCTTTGAGACTTTCTGGTGATATTGTAGATAGCCCTGGTTGTGAAGTTATTTGACCAAAATGAACTGTCAATTTGGAGCGTGGATGTATTGTTGCAAAAAGACATTTGCATATTACAGTGGCACAAGCAGAGGATATGTGAGTAAAAAATTGAGAAGAAATTAGTGTAAAAGTTTATTGAGATAGAGGCTTGGTTTTTGATAATGTGAGTGTAAGAGTTGCAGATAATTTTGATGTAGATATGCATGTGGATCAAGAAGAAGCAAATGCAGCGTGACTTTGAGTTTGAGCTTGGGGAGAAATTTTGAAAAAACAATAAGAATCTGATTTTATTTTTTTAAATATAATTGTTATGAAAATATTGGTTTTGAATGCAGGTAGTTCTTCTTTGAAATATCAATTAATTTCTATGCCAGATTGAGATGTTTTAGCAAAATGATTAGTGGATAGAATTGCTATAGATGGGAGTGTAATCAAACATAATTGAAATTGAAAAAAGACAGAAATTGTTTGAAATTTAAAGGATCACAAAGAGGCATTGGATAAGGTATTAAATTTGTTGATTGATTCAGAATTTGGTATTTTGAATTCTTTGGATGAAATAAATGCGATTGGACACAGAGTAGTGCATGGTGGAGAGGATTTTGTAAGTTCTGTAAAAATAGACAATGTAGTGAGAAATAAAATAGAAGAATTGATAGAATTAGCTCCTTTGCATAATCCAGCAAATTTGATGTGAATAGATGCTGTGTCTGCTGTTTTACCAGAGATTCCTAGTATTGCGGTGTTTGATACTTCATTTCATCAGACAATGGAGCCAAGTCATTATATATATTCCATTCCTTACAAATATTACGAAAAACACAAAATTAGAAGATATCGTTTTCATTGAACATCTCACAAATATGTATCTCAAAGAGCTGCAGAAATCCTAAAAAAAGATGTTTCATCTCTCAAAATCATTACTTGTCATGTGTGAAATTGAGCGAGTATTACTGCTGTGGATGGATGAAAAGTTGTAGATACTTCAATGTGATTTACTCCACTTGAATGACTGACAATGGGGACAAGATCTGGTGATTTGGATCCTGCGATTATCCCATTTTTGATGAAAAAAGAATGAATGTCCATAGAAGAGGTGGATGCAGTTTTGAATAAAAGTAGTGGAGTTTTGTGAATTTCTGGAGTTTCAAGTGATATGAGAAATATTGAAGATGGTCATATTGCAGGCAATCCTATGGAAACCTTGGCTTTGGATATATATGTAAACAAAATTCTGAAATATATTTGATCTTATGTAGCTGTTTTGTGAGGATGTGATGCTATTGTCTTTACTGCTGGAATATTGGAAAATTCTGCATATATTAGAAAGATGATTGTAGATAAATTATCACGATTGGGTATCAAACTTGATGAGTCAAAAAATGATTTTAGATGAGAAGAAAGAATAATCTCTAGTTCTGACTCCAAAATAACAGTTTTGGTGATACCTACAGAAGAAGAATATATGATTGCAAAAGAAACTTATGATTTATTAAAATAAGAAAATTAAGAAAAAGATATAAGCTAAATTTTGTTGGTTTATATCTTTTTTTAAATCTAAAAATTTACAGAATAATGTGTGACAATATATATTTTTTTGCTATTGCTGATGGCAATCCCAAGTCAGATTTTTTTGTTTACTGACTTCATTAGTCAAGCATAGTGTGCTCAATTATAAGATTTTTCGCTCATAAAAAAATCAAATCAATCTTTGATTCTGCCAATCAGATAATCTGTGCAATCAGTTTTATCACATTTGTAATTCAATCTATATGCTGCTATGTTTTCATGAAAATTGGTTATTCAGTTTTTTTCAGCAGGGAAGATAAGACCAAATCATTCAAATCGAGTTTTGATTTTTGCATAATTATAATATCAATCTCCAGGATTTCTTTCGTGACTAGATTTGTCTATTTTGGCTAAATGATTTGCTCGGTTTTGTGCTGTGTTGTTTAATTCTGGGCTGATTTCTAATTTACTTAGATTTTTTGTTTGTCTTTCTGTATTATGTCGTGATAATCGTGATTGTTGTACACGGTCTCGATTGATATTATTGATATTGGATTTGTAAATTGTTGTTTTATTTTCTTTGTCTATTTCTGCGATTTTTGCATTCAAAAATTGTATAAAAATATCTTTTACTCTTTGGTCAATTACTGTCAAACTTTGAATTTTTGGGATATATCATTGGAAGTTTGCTCTTTTTTGTAAATTTGTTTTGTTTGCATTGCTTTGTTCTATTGCGTCAAGAATATTTGTAACGAGGACTTTGTAATCTGCCTGTGCAATATTTAATCAAACAACAATAAAAAATCAGATTATAATTTTTTTGAATAATTTCATAATGTGAGATAATATATAAATTGTCTATGTTTTTAGTAATTTGAGATTAATTATCAAATAAATAGAGTTGCTTTTTTGAAGAAAGTTTGTATGCATAGGATAGAGATTTTTGAAATCTGGATTTATTTTGCAAAAATTCGGAATGATTACATATATTGTAGATTCGATAAGAGAATATTTTGCACAATGACTCGTAATGAATCCATTTTTTTTGGTTTTTATTGTGGCTATTGTCGTGCAATGACTCAAGGTGATTATCGATTTATTCAAAAATAAAAAGTTTCATTTTTATCACTTTTTTTCGTCTGGAGGTTTTCCGTCTTTTCATACTGGATTGACGAGTAGCGTGACAATGTTAGTTTTGTTGGAATATGGATTTGATAGTATGTTGTTTGTAGTAGCTGCATCGTTTTCTTTGCTTTTTGCTTATGATGCAATGAATCTAAGATTTCAAACAGGGAAACATGCTCACTTTATAAATAAACTTAGATCTGATTTGCAATGAGTTTTGGTCAAAGAACAATGATGAAAACTTAGAGAAAGACTCTGACATACTCCATTGGAAGTGTTGTGATGATTTGTAATTGGCTCTGTTTTGACTTATGTTTTGTATTATTTATTTTATCTCTAATATGGTCCAATTTGCTGTACAAAAAAAATTTGATAAAAAAAACTACTCAGCTGTTGGCTCATCCAAGATAGCTAGAAAACAAAAAATCTGATCATATATCTCAAAGATTCCTGTTTTTTATTTCTGGATTGCATTTGCTGTACTGATTTTGGTTTACTGAATATTTTTGCTTTTGAAATATACTCTTTTTTTGCCAGAAAACCGTATTACAAAAATAGATTATTCTTTAAATAGTGTGGAAATCTATGATGATCCTTATTTGTATAAAACAATTAGTTCCAAGCTTTTGTGAGAAAATCTTTATGTGATATCTATGAATACTCACAAAATCATTAAATCTGTGCAAGAGGAATATCCTTTTGTCAGAGATGTAGAAATGATCTTTAAAGATGACAATACATTGTTGATCAAACCTTTGTTTTTTGAGCCAGAATTGATTTTGAATCATAATTGACAGAGATTTGGAGTGTTTGGATGATATGTTTTTGAGCTTTTTTCTGGGAATTCTCTGGGATTGAGTGGTGTTGTAAATCTACATATTTTATCTTTTTCTTCGGGGACATCTTTGGATGGGATTTTTTTCCAGAATTCTTTTGATAAGATTTTGGAAGATATTCGCATCATCAAAGAATGATTTCCAGAAATTCAGGGACTTAGTTATTTACCTGGATGAAATAGAATGATAGTAGATTTGGGTGGAGATAGAAAAGTCTTTGTAAACAATGCAATCCAGATAGAACCACAAATCTTGAATTATCAATATTTAAAGCAATATTATTCAGAATTTAATTTATTGAAAGAAATAGATTTGGGAAGTTTGGAATCAGACAAAATAATTGTAAAAAAATAATTTTATATTCTAATGTTTTGATATGAAAGAAGGATTTATGCAGGAGGCAATTCGTTTATCTCAAAAAAATTTGGAGAATAATTTTGGCTGACCTTTTGGTGCTGTGATAGTGAAAAATTGAAAAATTGTGGGAAAATGATTTAATCATGTGATAGAAAACAATGACTCTACTGCTCATGCAGAAGTAATGGCTATTCGTAATGCATGTGAAAATTTGAATACAAATGATTTGTCTGGAGCAGAAATCTATACTTCTTGTGAACCATGTCCTATGTGTTTATGAGCGATTTATTGGGCAAGATTAGAGAAAATTTATTATGCAAATACTAGAGAAGATGCTGCTGAAATTGGTTTTGATGATGACTATATTTATCAGGAATTTGCAAAATCTATGGATCAAAGAGACTTGCCAATAGAACAGATTTCTCATTCAGAAGCAAAACTAGTCTTTGATGAATGGAAAAATAAAAATAGCGAAGATAAGGTGCATTACTAATTGACCCCGGGGTCATCTTTTATTTTTTAATCTTTCAAAATTATGTATAAAAAAGATTTTCCGGTGTTTGAAAATAATCCTAATTTGGTTTTTTTGGATAGTGCTGCAAGCTCGCAAAAGCCGAGAATTGTGATAGATTGAGTTTCTGATTTTGTTGCAAAATCTTATGCGAATATTCATAGATGACTTTATGATTTATCAGAAAAGTCTGAGACTCTTTATTACGATAGTAAGCTGGAAGTGGCGAAGCTTCTAAACTGCAAGCCAAGTGAAATTTTTTATACATATAATTCTACTTATGCTATCAATGTTTTGGCATGAGCTTTGATCAAATCTAAATTTCTAGAAAAATGAGATGTGATTTTGCTATCAATAGGAGAACATCATGCAAATGTATTACCTTGGCAAATTTTGTCGGAAGAATATTGATTGGAGGTCAGATTTTTTTCTATAAAAGATGATTTTGATATAGATCGAGAGGATTTTGATAAGCAATATACAAAAGATGTAAAAGTTGTAGCTTGTAGTCATGTTTCTAATGTAACAGGTCAGATTTATGATATGAAAAAACTCAAGTCCAAGCTTCGTGATTCTACTTTTTTCTTGGTGGATTGATCACAATCTGTACCTCATTTTGCGGTAGATGTGCAAGATATTTCTTGTGATGCCTTGGTTTTTACTGGGCACAAAATGATGGCTTATACGGGAATTGGGGTGGC
>CAZOFM010000022.1:0-11012 GCA_964579255.1 uncultured Candidatus Peribacteria bacterium | reverse complement strand
GGGAGTCTCCAAAGCTCCGCGTCGCGGGTTCAATTCCTGCCGGTCCTGATTTTTTTTTATAATTTTTTTTGGATTGACATTTCGATATAATTTGCTATAATAAAAACAAACAAAAATAAACAAAAGTTTAATAATAATAAAAATATAAACTATGAAGGGAAAATTTATAGTTTTTTATGGGATTAATAATCTCGGAAAAACAACACAGGCCAAATTACTTGTGCAGTGGTTGAATGGACTTGGTATTTCTGCTAAATATTTGAAATATGCTATTTATGATTTAGAGCCAACTGGTCCTAGACTTAATGCGTATTTGAGAAAAGGAAACCCAGAAAAACTGACTCCATTAGAGTTTCAAGAATTGCAAATTAAAAATCGCGAGGATTTTGAACCAGAATTGAAAAAAATTTTGGAACAAGGCACTTGGGTTGTTGCTGAAGATTATAGAGGCACTGGTATCGCATGGGGTACTGGAGCTGGAATAGATCAAAGTTATTTGGAAGCAAAAAACTCGCACCTTATGGATGAAGATTTTGTCTTCTTTTTTGATGGAGATAGATTCAAATCTGGCATTGAATCTGTTCATACTCATGAACAGGATGAAATTCTGATTCAAAAAGTTAGAACTATTCATCAAAATTTGGCTAAGAAGCATGGATGGGTTACTGTAGATGCAAACAATACTATAGAACAAATTTTTCAATATATCAAAGGTTTGGTAATGCAAATTTTGGTTTATATTGATTAAAAAAGAAAGGAGTAAAAAATGAAACAGTATCAAGGTTTATTGAAATCTATTCTTGAAAATGGAGTAGAAACTGGTGATAGGACAGGTACAGGAACTCTTACAATGCCTGGTTATCAATACCAAGTTAAACTTCATCAAGATGAAGATGGGATTATTCATAATTTTCCCTTACTTACTACAAAATTTGTTTCTTTGAAATCGGTTTTTGAGGAGTTGATGTGGAAGTTGAGGGGAGATACGAATATTCGTTATCTTATAGAGAGAAACAATCACATTTGGACTGAGTGGCCGTTTAAATATTGGCTACAAAAAACAGGACAACTAGGAATAATTGACCGAATGTGGAAAGATAAAGAAAAGTCTGATTATTCAGATGAATGGAAAGCTAAGAAGAAAGTTTTTGAGGAACTAATTCTTACAGATGATGATTTTAATAACAAATGGGGAAATTTAGGGCGAACTTATGGTCATCATTTTCGTAAGTTCGGAGAAGTTCTTTTTGAAGATCTTACTAAAGAATCACAAGAAGCTTTGATAAAAGGAACAAATGGAAATCCTCCTAAAATAAATGTTCTGGGAAAGGATCAATTGATGGATTCCATTGAATTGATTAGAAATAATCCGGAAAACCGTAGGATTATTATTAGTTTGTGGAATGCACAAGATATTGATAAAACACTACTTCCACCATGCCCATGTTTTTATCAATTCTTTGCTAATCAATCTGGTTATCTTCATCTAAATATGTATCAAAGAAGTTGTGATACTTTCTTAGGAGTGCCTTACAATACCGCACAAGAAGCATTGTTTTTGATTATGATGGCTCATGTGACAGAAAAACGAGCTTCTATATTCAATCATAAGTTTGGAGATGCTCATATTTATTTGAATCATATAAATCAAGTGAAAGAGCAATTAAATCGTAATCCAAGAGAACTTCCAAAACTTAGAATCAAGAGAAAAGTTGAAAATATACTTGATTTTAAATGGGAAGACTTTGAGTTGATTGATTATAATCCCTATAAACATATAAAGGGAGCTGTAAGTATTTAGTTAATCATTATTTAAGCAGACTTTGGTATATTACTGAAGTCTGTTTTTTTATAATTATTTTCTTGAAAGCTAAGTTGTTTTGATTATTATAAAAAAGCTTTATTTTGAATAAATCCTATGATTTTTATAGATTCGATAAAGATAGATAATTCTTGGAAGAAGATTCTGTTTGATGAATTTCAAAAAGATTATTTTCTAGAAATTAAAAAAAAACTTATAAACGATATTAATAATTGAAAGGTAATATATCCCAAATGATCAGATATATTTAATGCATTTAATCAGACTTCTTTTGATAATGTAAAAGTTGTAATTCTTTGACAAGATCCTTATCATTGAGAGTGAGAGTCGCATTGATTATGTTTTTCTGTACAGGATTGAATAAAGATTCCTCCATCTCTGAGAAATATATTCAAAGAGCTGCAATCTGATATAGAAGGATTTGTCGTCCCAAATTCTTGAAATCTTGAGTATTGGGCGAAACAATGAGTATTATTGCTTAATAGTTCTTTGACTGTAATCAAAGATAATCCCAATTCTCATAAGGATATATGACGACAATTTTTTACAGATACTATGATCAAAAAACTTTCTTTAGAAAAAAAATGATTGGTTTTTTTGCTTCGATGAGCTTATGCACAAACTAAAATTCCTTTGATAGATCAGGCCAAGCATTTGATTTTGCAAACAACTCATCCGTCTCCGTTTTCTGCTCATAAGGGTTTTTTGTGATCTAAACATTTTTCCAAGACCAATGATTATTTGGTTTCTCAAGGTATTAGGCCAATAGACCGATATTTAAGCTAAAATGTCGCCAATCTTTTCGTTTAAATATTTTTGCAGTTTATCTAATCATTCTAGTTTTGGATATTTATCTAGTAAGTATTTTGCTCATTCTTGGATTTTTTCAATAAACTTTAAATCTGATAAAATTTCAATTGGGATGTCTGTTTGTCATGCTTGCATTGTTCAAAGTATTTCTCCAGGTCAACGATTTTTTAAATCTAGTTCTGCTAATTTGAATCAATCATTTGTTTCTTCCATTGCTTTTAACCTATTATAACTGTCTCAGCTTTTTTTTCTTGTTTCCAAAAAACAGTAGGATTTGAGAGATGATCTTCCAATTCTTCATCTAAGTTGATGTAGTTGTGATAGACCAAATCTTTCTGCATTTTTTATTACCATTACGGTTGCTTCTGGAATATCTACTCATACTTCAATTACAGTTGTGGACACGAGTAGACAAACATCGCCATTCTTGAATTTATTCATTACTGTGTCTTTTTCTAATGAGCTCATTTTTCAGTGTATTAGTCAGATTTTTCACTTTAACTCTGGAAAAAGCTTTTGTATTTCTTGATATTCCATTGTTGCTGATTTGAGTTCTTCTAATTTTTCTGATTCTTCTACAAGCGGAGTGACAATAAAAACTTTTTGCTTTTCGTTTATTTTGGAAAGAATTCGTGGTTTTAGTTTTGTGTACTCATTTTCCGAAATGATTTTTGTATAGATTTCTTGTCTTCATTTTGGTAATTCATCTATCGTCATTACATCGAATTCTCCAAAAAAAGCTAATGCCATAGATCTTGGAATTGGCGTTGCACTCATTTGTAGAATATCTGGGTTTCCAAATTTTTTGAAAACAGCTCTTTGTCTAACTCAGAATTTGTGTTGTTCGTCAATTACAACAAATCATAAATCTTTGAATCCAATATCATCTTGTAATAAAGCGTGAGTTCCGACAATTATAGTGATTTTTCATTCTTTGAGGTCCTGTTTGATTTTGTCTTTTTGTGATTTTGGCATAGCACCTGTCAGTAATTCTACACGAATTCCCAAAGGTAAAAATAATTTTGCTAGAGTTTTGTGATGTTGATTTGCCAAAACTTCTAATGGAGCAATAAATGCACTTTGTTTTTGATTTAGGATAAAAATATAATATGCCAAAATTGCTGCGACTATTGTTTTTCAACTTCATACATCTCACTGCAATAAACTCATCATTGGTTTGGGATTGTGTATATTTTCAATGGAATGTTTTATTACTTTTTTTTGAGCTCTTGTCAGTGTGAAAGGTAGTTTTTTTATGAATTTTTGGATAATTTCTCGATTAGGATCAGATTCTTTTATTTTTTTTGTGGAATTTGAATTATAATCATCTTTTTGCATTAAAGAATGTAGTTGTACTCTGAGTAATCTATCAAAAAATATTCTTTTGAGAGCTTGTTTTTGTAAATCATAATTATCAGGGAAATGCATATTTTTGATTGTTTCTTGTACTCATAATAGTTCGTATTTTTGTAGAAAATTTTCTGGTAAATGTTCGTCAAAAAGTGAGTTTACCTGATTTATATTGTTTCGTATTTTTTCAGCGAATCGTCATGGTTTGATTCAGTTTAATTCTGAGTATATTGGATAAATTCTTCACATATTAGCTAATTCTGATTTTGTATCACTTGTGTCTGATGTTGCTAAAACTTCTGGTTGGTTGAATATAGCTTTGCTTCCTCTAAAAAAAACTTTTCAAATTATTATATATCGTTGATCTTTTTGTATTTTGCTTGCCAAATAAGCAGAATTGAAGATATTAATTTGTCATAATTGTCAGTTTTCGTCTTCAAATGTGATTTCATAGACTTTTCTTCCTCTTCTGGGTGAAAACTTTTTGTCAATTATTTTTCATTTTGTGGTAGCAACTCATTTTTCATTTATAATCAAATTGGATAATGTTTGGACTTGACTTCTATCTTCGTATGTTCTAGGAAAATATTCTAAGAAATCTTTTAGATTCTTTATTCAGTTGTTTGCTAAGATTCAAACATATTTGTTTGTGGTTCTCAACTGAGATTTTAGTTTGTCCATATATATACTTTATGGATTTGTTATTTTAAATCAAATTTAATTGCTTTTTTGATTGCTTTTTGTATATTTGTTTTTTGTATGATATTTAGATATTTACTATAAAATCATTATGAAAAAATGACTTGGTTTTTTTCTTATATTTGCCTTGATTGTTAGCTGACTTTTTAAATTATACAATGATTATTCTTTTGTTTGAGATACTATTCAAATAATTGAAAATGAAGAGGAATCTACAATTAATGATTTTTTAAATCGTTATAATGATTGAGAATTCTCAAAAATAGAATTAAAAGACAATAAAGATCTGATTTGATATGTGTTTGTTTCATCAGGATCTACAAAATCATCAGCTCTTCTCAATAAAACTTATACAGAACATAAATTTGATACTTATACTACACAAAAACCATTTGATACATCTTTGACTGATTTGTGAATTTCTTTGACTTGAGATGTTTTGGTGGAAGTGCAGTACACTACAAAAAGTTTTTTACAAAAATTCTTTGAGGAGGTTTGACCTATTTTGTTGTTTTTTGTGATATTTTTGGTGTTTTTTAGGTTTATGATGCCCAAAGGTGGAGCTGGATTCCCTTTTAATGCAAAAGCTGGAAAACTAGAACCCAAGACTAAACATAAAACTAGATTTGCTGATGTTGCTGGTATGGAGGAGGTAAAAAATGAATTATCAGAAGTGGTAGATTACTTGAAAAATCCAGAAAAATATCATAAAGTGTGAGCTAGACATCCAAAAGGAGTTTTGCTTTTTGGTGAGCCAGGTTCTGGTAAAACTTTACTTGCAAGAGCAGTAGCTTGAGAATCAAATGTTGCATTTTTTAGCGTATCAGGTTCTGAATTTATGGAAATGTTGGTTGGTATGTGAGCAGCAAAAGTTAGAGATTTATTTGGTAAAGCAAAAGCTGCAGGTAGGGCAATTATTTTTATAGATGAAATAGATGCTATTGGAAGAAAGAGATGAATGGGACATACATGATGACATCAAGAACAAGAACAAACATTAAATCAGATTCTGACTGAAATGGATGGTTTTGATAATAAGACTAATATTATTGTAATGGCTGCTACAAATAGACCTGATATTTTGGATTCAGCATTGCTTAGAGCTGGTAGATTTGATAGGAAAATAATGGTATCTAGACCTACTTTGGAGGAGAGGATTTCAATTTTCCAATATTACTTAAAAAATAAAAAAGTAGAAGCAGAAGTGTCTTTGGAATCTTTGGCAAAAAGGACAAGTGGTTTGGTCTGAGCAGATATAGAAAATATTGTAAATGAAGCTTCTCTCAAAATTGCAAAAGAATCTAGAACTAAGATTGGATTTCATGATTTTGAATATGCATTAGAAAAAGTACTGATGTGACCAGAAAAAAAGGTAAAATCTATGAATGAAAAAGAAAAGGAAATCGTAGCAATTCATGAATTGTGACATGCTATTACAGCTTATTTCCTTCCTCAAACAGATCCTGTAGAAAAGATTTCTATAGTTCGTAGATGATATGCTCTTGGAGTCACTTGGATGATTCCAGAAGAAGATAAAAACTTATATTCTAAGGCAAAGTTTTTGGATGAGGTGGTTTCTTTATTGTGAGGTAGAGCTGCGGAAGAAGTGTTTTTTGGAAAAGATGAAATCACAACTTGAGCATCAAATGATTTTGAGAAATCTACAACGATTATAAGAAATATGATTACAAAATATGGTATGGATTCTGAATTGGGGACTATTTCATATTGAGATAATGATATGGATGATTATAAATTTTTGAAACCATATAGTGAAAAGACATCTCAATTGATTGATAAAAAAACGCAGGAATATATGTCAGATTCTTATAAAAAATCTATATCTTTGATTAAGAAAAATAAAGAATCTATTATTGAATTATCAAAAATCTTACTTGAAAAAGAATATCTTACAAGAGAAGAGTTTGAGTTATTTATGTCTCAAAAACTAGGAAAATAAAAATATTTATTATTTAAAAACAATATGAATCAGATTTATGTTTTGGATTGGTATACAAATAAAAATGTTGTTTTGGACTTGAAAGACAAAGAGGTTTTTGCAAAATTAAAACACTGAGACAAAATTGTTTATGAAACAACTGATCAGACAGGGAATAACTCTTTGACGGTTTGAATATATGTATGACATTCGGTAGATACGGATAGAAAGTGAGTTTTTCATCGTGTTTTGGAATGAGAGGAAAAAGATTTTTTTGATCAACAACAATCTTTCGCTTTGCAAATTTTTCCTTTATTCAAAAAGAAATTCAAAAAAAACTTTCCAACTTCAATTCCTGTGACGGCTAGATATCATGTTTTTGCAGATCAGATTTATTTTTATTTTTATTCTGAAGAAAGATATGTTTTTTCAGATTTTGTAAGAGAGTTGAGAGCTACATTGGATAAAAACATATTTTTGTTTCAAGTCTGATCAAGAGATATGATTAAAATGTCTCCAGCAACTGATTGTATAGTTTGATGTAATGGAATTCAGTTGTGTTGTAAAAGTACAAGGCCTTTACCAAGTGTAGAAATAGAAAATATAGTATTGCAAAATCTGGAATGAAGAGATATAGAAAAACTCAAATGAAGATGTGGAAAACTTAAGTGTTGTTTGATATATGAATTAGAACAATATGCTGAAGAAAGCAAAAAATTCCCTGCAAAATGATCTGAAGTGTGTTTAAAAAGCAATAATGATATGTGTGGATTTGTGACTTCCTACAATATTATGACAAATGATGTAAGTGTCAGGACAAAGGATTGATGATTCTTTAGAGTTCCACTTACTATGATACAAAAAGTACTAAAGAAATAATTTATTTATAAAAAAACAATATGAAATTTGGTGTAATATCTTGGATTGTATTGACTGTGATTTTATTGGCTTTCCCAATTGGTTTTTTGTTTTATTTTTTGTTTAGAGATTTGGGGAAGTATTTGCGTGTTTTTTGGAATAAAATACTTAGTGAAAAAATTCTCAACAAGATAAAAACAGAAATTGTACAAGAAAATTTAGTCAATAAATATCAAATAGAAGAAATTCCAGAATCACAACAAGATTTATGATCCGAAGAATTAGAAGGTTCTGAGTTAGAAAAGAAAAAATCAGTAGAGGAATTGGTGGATAAAGAATTTTCTAAAAAAAAGAAAAAATTAATAGAAAAAATTGTCTATGAGGCATTAGTTTTTAGAAAAGAATGAAAACTAGATGAATATGAAAAGAAAATAATAGAATGATTGGCAATTGAACCAAATGATAGAGATCTGAATAAATTATTGGCTGATTTTTATTTTAATCTTTGAAATTACAAAAAAGCATTATCTTTGCTCAAAAAAATTATAGAAATAGATCCGCAAGATCACAAAGCTATACGACAGATTGGAGAAATGTATTTGATTACTGGGGATTTTGAAACTGCAGAATTGCTAATAGAAAAAGCTATTTCAATAAACCAATCAAATCCAAAATATTATATAAGTATGGTGGAGGTATTGTATAATACAGATAGAAAAAGAGAGGCAGTAGAAATTATGGAAAAAGTCGTGAAATTGAGACCTACAAATCCAAATTACTTGTTGACTTTGGCAGATTTGCATTTGGAAGTTTTGGATTATGATTTAGCGAAAAAATATTATTTTAGGGTGTTGGAATACGAACCGAGCAATGAAAAAGCGAAACAAAAATTAAAGGACTTATCGTAATTTATATTCTGAATTATATTTTATGAAAAAACCTATTCTTTTGATTATGGCTGCTGGTATGTGAAGCCGTTATTGATGATTAAAACAGATTGATCCAATTGGACCAAATGGAGAAGTGATTATTGATTATTCGATTTTTGATGCAATCAAAGCTGGTTTTTCCAAGGTTGTTTTTGTGATTCGTAAAAGTATTGAATCTGATTTTAAAACTTTTTTTGGTAATAAATTTGAAAACTTGTTGCCAGTGGAATATGTTTTTCAAGAATTAGATAATTTGCCAGAATGATTTTCTGTACCAGAATCAAGGGTAAAACCTCGATGAACTGCTCACGCTTTATTGGTTGCAAAGGATGTGATAGATGCACCATTTGTTGCTATAAATGCAGATGATTTTTATGGTAGAGAGTCGTTTTTCTTGATAAAGGATTTTTTGGAAAAAAATCAAGATTCGAATTCTTATGCACTTGTTGCTTATCAGCTCAAAAATACTGTTTCAGATTTTGGTGGAGTAAATCGTGGTGTTTGTGAAGTAAAAGATTGATATTTGACTGATATTGTTGAAGTAAAAAATATAAAAAAAGAATCAGATTCTATTGGATATTTGAATGAAAACATTTGGAAAGAATTAGATCACGATACCTTAGTTTCTATGAACTTTTTTGGGTTTATGCCATCAATTTTGGATTATATAGAGATTTGATTTAAGATTTTTTTGGAAAAACATTGAAATGAATTGACTTCAGAATATTATATTCCTAGCGTTTTGGATGAATTGATCAAATCAAATAAAGTCAAATGTTCTGTGTTATCTACAAATTCTAATTGGTTTGGAGTGACATATCCAGAAGATAAACCATTTGTTGTAAAATCGATCCAAAAACTGATTGAAAATTGAGAATATCCTGAGACATTGACTGGAAATTAATTTAAAAGACTTAAAGAGTTTTATTGTTTAAATAGTTGATTATATGGTAAATGTAGAAGATATAAAATTACCTCCACATAATATTGATGCAGAAAAATGAATACTTTCTGGAATTTTGATGGATTCTGAGCTTTTGTATGTTTGTGATGGAATTGGTCTTTTACCAGAGGATTTTTATCAAAGAGAACACTGACATATATACAAATCCATTAGGACTCTTTGGTCTTTGCGTAAAAATATAGATGTATTGACCTTGGCAGATCAACTCAATAAAGATTGAGTAATAGATGTGATTTGAGGAACAGATTATTTGTATGAAATTTCTGGTTTTTTGTTGACTTCTTCATCGGCTGATGATTATGCAAAGATAGTAAAAGAAAAAGCAATACTGAGAAATATTCTTAAAGTTTCTCAAAAGATTATTTGAGATGTATACGAACAACAAGAGACAGAAAATATTTTGGAAAATATAGAAAAGAAAATATTTGATTTGACGCAAAATACTTCTACAGAACAAATTCGTCCAATATGAGAATTGTTAAATCTTAGAACAGAGAGTTATATGGATCTGGTAGATAATCCAGAAAAAAATAACGAAAAAAAGGTGATGGCAGGATACTCTCATATAGATGAAAAATTAGGTTGATTCAAGCCTTGAGAATTGATTATATTAGCTGCTCGTCCTAGTATGTGAAAAACAGCATTTGCATTAAATTTACTAGAACATGCTGCGGTTAAACAAAGAAAATCAGTTGCTATTTTTTCTTTAGAAATGGGGGCAGAACAAATTACTGATAGAATCCTTTCTACTGTTTCTGGTGTTCCAATGTTGAATATTACCAAATGAATATTAGGAGAGGAAGATTTTGCAAATATTTGAGAAGCTATGGAAAGATTATCTTCCACAAAAATTTTTATAGATGATAAATGATCTACGACAATTCCACAATTGAAATCCAAAATTAGAAGATTGAAAATCAAGGAGTGATTGGATTTTGTGATTATTGATTATTTGCAGTTGATGAGTTGAAATCAGACTGGTTATATGTGAAATAGAGTACAAGAAATATCTGAAATTTCTAGATGACTAAAAGAGCTAGCGAGAGAATTGGAAATTCCTATTTTGGCTTTATCTCAACTTTCTAGAGAAGTAGAAAAAAGAGTAGATAAAAAGCCATATCTTTCGGATCTTAGAGAATCTGGTTCTATAGAGCAAGATGCTGATGCTGTAATGATGCTTTATAGAGAGGATTATTATGATGAAGATACAGATAAAAAATGACTTACAGATGTATGTATTAGAAAAAATAGAAACTGACCAGTAGGGGAGGTAGAACTTATGTTTTACAAAGAAACAATGAAATTTGAGGAAACTGGAAAAACTTCTTATGGAGAATAATTTTATGTTTTAATTTGTTATGATGTTTAAAACTTTAAAATATTTTCTATTTTCTGTTTTTTTGATTGTATTTTCTTTTTTTGTATATGGACAGAGTGAATTTGATCCTATGAATATGCCAAATCTTGAAAACTATGTAAATGTTTTTTCAAATTCTTTGGATTCTATGGACTTTGATATTTGGGAATCTTTTGCAAAAGAGTATGAAGAGCAGACAACAAATCAGTTGGTTGTAGTTTTGTTTCCCCATAGAAATTGATTTGAGCTTATAGATATATGAGTAAAATTATTTAATGAAACAA